>JBGPOG010000408.1:0-4697 GCA_041487935.1 Chthonomonadia bacterium
ACACCTCCACACCTCCACACCTCCACACCTCCACACCTCCACACCTCCACACCTCCACACCTCCACACCTCCACACCTCCACACTTCCACACTTCCACACCTCCACACTTCCCAGTCTTCTAGCCCCTCTCGCCGCTCCGCGCTCACGGGTGGTATAATTCCCAAAGCCATGGCTACAAAGACCAAAGAGATCGCAGCTTTGCCGGAGGAGTTTCCCTGGGACCGCTCGGACGAATTCGTTCAATCCCTTAACAACCTATTTTCTGCCGCAATCCGCGGGCTTCCCGGCGAGAAGGAGATGCTTCAGAACACGCTCGACGCCGGGCTGCAGGCTGTGCGCGGCCGGCGCGGGTTCATCGCGCTTGTGGACCATGAAACCGGAGCCCTGGAGGTGGCATGCGTTGCCGGCAAAGGTTGGAACGAGGAGAACCGCCGCATGAGGCTCAGCCTCTCGAACGAACAAGCCCGGGGAATCACGGGCCACGTGGCGATCACCGCTCAGCCGTACATCACCGGCGACGTCGACCGAGATCCCTATTACCTCAAGTATTTTGACGACGTAAAGAGCGAGATCGCCGTGCCGATCCTGGCGCCCCAGGGGCAAACCCGCGGGGTGATCAACATCGACGGGGGCGAGCCGAATTTCTTCACCTCGGACGACTGCGCCCATCTCGCGGCTCTCGCGCACGCGGCCGGCGTCGCGCTCACGTTCGAGGGGTTCCGCACCCGTGAGGCGGCCCTGGTCGAGATTGGCAACAACCTCACCAGCACGTTGGACGTCGAGGCGCTTATGGAGAAGGTGGTAGACGTAGCCGCCACGGTCCTCAAATTCGAGGACTGCTCGGTATTCCTTCTCGACGAACAGACCGACCATCTGGTTCTTCAAGCTTCGCGCGGCACGATTGCCTCCGGAACCTCGATCTACAGTCTCGGCGAAGGGCTGACTGGATGGGTCGCCCAAACGGGGGACCCGGTGCGCCTTCGGGATCCGATTGCGGACGCGCGCGCCCTCAAGCTTCCGGAACATATTTCGTCCCTCATTGGCCCGCTTCTGGCGGTGCCCATCGTCAGCCGCGACAAGATTCTGGGCGTGCTCCGCGTCGTGAGGAAGAAAAGCCATTCCCCCTGGTTCCACAACGAATTCACCGAAGCGGACGAAAGACTACTCTCTACGGTCGCCAGCCAGCTCGGCGCAGCCATCGAGAACGCGCGCAGCTTTAAGCAGCTCGTTCGAGCGGAGCGGATGGCCGCCTGGGGAGAGCTCAGCGCGCGCTCCGCGCACATGATTGGCAACCGGACCTTCGCCCTCAAGGGAGACCTGAACGAGCTCAGATTCCTCATGGAGGGCCTCGCGAATTCACCGGAAACGCAGGAAGTCCTGGCACTGGTCAAGAGCATGGATGGCGGAATCGAGCGACTAGAGGAGATCCTCCGCGAATTCCGCGACTACGTTGTCGCAACGCAAGTGACGCTCGTGCCGACCGATATCAACGCGATCGTCAAGGAAGTCGTTTCCGAAAGTTTTCCGAAGCGCTGCTGCGTAAACCTGCACCTCGTTCTGGCCGACGGTCTCCCGCCGGTGCATATCGATTCCAAGCGGTTGAAGCGAGCGTTTTCCGAGCTCATCGAGAACTCGCTGAGCTTCCAGCCGGATGGGGGCAATATTACGATCCGGACGCGAATGGTCGATTCGGAGGACCGCAAGGCTTACCGGTTGGCGCACTTCCGAGAATACGTCCTGCTCGAATTTGCGGACGACGGTCCGGGTGTACCCGAAGACATCAAACAGCGCATCTTCCGCCCATTCTTCACGTCGCGAGTCAAAGGAATGGGGTTGGGGCTAAGCATCGTCAAAGGAATCGTCGAGGCGCACCAGGGATTCATCCGCGAGGCCGGCGTCCCGGGACAGGGCGCAATGTTCCATATCTACTTGCCGGTCGAAAACGAGATTAAGCAGAGCCAGGATCGACTTGAGAATCATGTAATTGAATTACAGACAAAGGAGACGTAGCTTCTCCTGGAGTTGACGACAATCGATCTGCTGTGAAGCGGTTTCTTCCGGGGCCGGCTATGCCTATACAATCGATAGGATTCACAAGAGGGCGAGTGACGACTCAGATCACGACCTACTACCTCGAAATGACCGACCCTTCCGAGCTTCGATCCGTCGATTGCGCGGGCACGCCGCTCGAAATCCGCAGGGCCGAAATCGCCAGTCCGGAATTGAACAGATTCCTCTATACGGCAGTGGGAGGCGATTGGTTCTGGATAGATCGGCTGGCCTGGACCCATGACGATTGGCTCGCCTATTTGAGCCGGGATGCGCTTGAGACGTGGGTCGCGTATCAACAAGGCACGCCCGCCGGATATTACGAGATCGAAAGCCGGGCCAACTATGACGTGGAGATTGCGTATTTCGGACTCTTGCCGGCGTTCATGGGACGGGGCTTTGGTAAGCGGTTACTCTCGCACGCCATTGCCCGTGGATGGGAGAGAGGCGCCCGGCGCGTTTGGGTCCATACCTGCACGTTGGACGGTCCGAATGCCTTGAGTAACTACCAGGCGCGGGGCATGCGGCTGTACAAGCAAGAGACCCAGAAGGTCGAAATTCCCTTAATATCCCCCGGCCCGTGGCTCGGAGCACGTTCAACGGGCAACCACGGATGACCGCTCCGCCTCCTAAACCAACTGCCGATGACCTCCGAAACGCCGCCGGCAAAACCCTCCCCGATGTTGTCGCGCCCGATTTACGAGTGTTGTTCTGCGGCATCAATCCCGGACTCTACACAGCGGCGATCGGCTGCCATTTCGGCCGTCCCGGTAACCGGTTTTGGCCGGCGCTCCATCTGTCCGGGTTCACGGCCCGGTTGCTTAAGCCGTGGGAGCAAGACGAACTTCTCGAACGCGGACTGGGAATTACGAACATCGTGGCCCGCGCAACCGCATCCGCGGCGGAACTGACAAGACAGGAGTTGAAAGAATGCGGAAGAATTCTTGAATCGAAGATCCGGCAATACAATCCTGAGTGGCTGGCGCTCGTTGGGATCGAAGCTTATCGGTATGCGTTCGACAAACCTAAAGCAACATTCGGCGAACAGAAAGAGAAGATCGGTAACGCCCGGGTCTGGGTGCTTCCGAGCACGAGCGGACTAAATGCGCACTTCAAGGTCGATGGCCTCGCGGAAATGTTCGGAGAACTTAGAGTGGCAGCATACGATCGATAACTTCGACGCTTGAAGTGATTGTAAAAGACTGGCGACCGTCATCCCGAGTATTAAAGCGGGCCGCGCCCGCTGGTTCGATAAAGAAACGGCGGCCCTTGACGTCATTCTGAAGGAGCCCAAGCGACTGAAGAATCCGGCCTTGTTTCTTACGAGCAGCATACCGCGCTCTGCGCGGTGTTGAGCCGAAGACACTGGCACCACCCGCGTCATCCCGCAAGGGATGACGGCTCGCTGGCTTCATTGCTCGATCGAACCAGCGGCGAGGCCGGTTTGATGTTCGGGATGAAATTTGGACGCTTTCCTGATATTCTTGCAATTACCTCGCTCGTTCGATATTCTGCTTAAGTCAAAGGCACTGCGAATAACTCGAGCAACGAACCTATATCCGTCACCGTTTCCAGTTCCCACAGCCGGCCAAGCGCCTCATTAATTCGATCCGCGGGCAGAACAGGATCCGCCAGCGCATGGAATTTGCGCTCGACCTCTGCATCCGTCATCGGGTTCTTAGCGTGGCCGCGTGGAAAGCAAACCTCTCGAACAAACTCCCGCCCATCCTGCAGCCGGATTGTAAGACGGTTCGGAATTCCCTCCGGGTAGAGCTTGCTCAGCTCCTTGTCGCGGCGCACCTCGACCTTTGCAACCAACTCCAATAGCCGGGGATCGGTAAACCGCGCCTTGTCGAACTGATCGAGCCACACCTGGCCATCAACCAGCGCAACCGCAACGCAGTAGGGCAAGCTGTGGTCGGCCGTCTCCCGGCTCTTGGGCCGCCACTTCTCCGGCTCGCCTCCGATGATGTCGACGGCGGCGTCGAAGGTGTCGATGGTTATCGCGGCGACGCTATCTACGGGGAATGACGATGGACGATGGACGATGGACGATCCGCCAGGACCATCGTCCATCGTCCATCGTCCGTCGTCAGAACTCTTAAGTATCTCCTCACGAAGCGCCAGCGCCGCATCGATCGCGCTCTGGGAGTGGTATTCGGCGGGGTAGAACTTGATGTATGTTCCGTCGATCATGAACGGACGCTCGCGACCGCCAAAACCTTCCACATCCAGCTCGAATGGTCCGCTGACCTGATTCCAGAAACCCATTTCACCTTCGAATATGGGCGCCGCGCCGGTCATTCCAGCTTTTGCAAGCCGCGCGGCAAAGACCCCATTGCGTGAGGCGTTTGCGAACGCGCAGCCTTTCCACATGCTCAGCTCACCGACGCGAGTTTGACGCATGGCATTGTTGGGGACACCGGCAAGACCCAGGGAATGAACCAACTGCGCCTCACTTAGCCCCAGGAGCTTGCCTGCTGCAAGGCTCGTTGAAAAGGAGCCGTAGGTCACATGGTCCCATCCGCGAGCGCGAATGGAGGCGGCGTCGCACAATCGGCATTGGATTTCATAGGCCAGCGCGGTGGCCGTTATGAGTTCCCGCCCGCTAGATTTGACAGGTTCGCCTGCAGCAAGCACCGCCGCA
>JBGPOG010000409.1:0-4693 GCA_041487935.1 Chthonomonadia bacterium
CATCTCGAAGCCCGGCGGAATGGCCTTTTCCATTTCGTGCTTCAACCATAGGCCGCAGAACACGATCGCCGCGCGACGGTTGACCCATTCGAGCTGGGACTCCGTGTGGGTCATTGCCATGGCGCCTGGTTCGAAATACTTCGTGGACATCTCTTGCACCATCGACGCCGCCCGGACAAATTCGGGAGAAGTGAAAGCGCCAGGCTGCAAATCCTGCATCGCGTAGAACTTTTCGAACGGCACGAGCCGCTGATACAACGACAGCAGTGTGGACCACGCATAGGTGGGGTACTTACCCTGGAAGGCTATAGGCGCAATACCTGCGGACTTGATCTTTTCGCAGAGCGCGATGAACTCAGCCCACGTCTTGGGCGGCTTCCAGCCGTGGTCCCGAAAGAGCTTGCGGTCGTACCAGGCCACCCAGATGCCGAAGTTGCTCGGCATGGCATAACTTTTGCCCTGATAGGTGAAACTGGCGAGCAATCCCGGAATTAGCGTTTGACGCCAGGTCCTTGCCGGTTGACCGTAGGCCGGAGAGTCCAGCGTCTCGTCGAGAGGGTAGAGCTTGTGCGCGACGATCAGCTTCCAAACGGGCAAGGTGCAGTTAGCAAGGTCCGGCGGGTTCCGGCGCAAGACCCGCGGCTTGATCTTCTCATCGACGCGCGGATCGCCCCAGACATCGATCTTGATCTCCGGATGCAGCTTTTCATACTCTCGCGCAACCGCCTTATGCCACTCGATCCCGAACCCTCCCTCGAAAACAGCTACCTCGAGCGTACGGCGATTCGAAGTATCGGCTTTTTTGAACGTGCAGCCGGGGAGCTGACCAATTACGGCGAGCAAGCAGCAGCCGGAAAGAAGGGGAATTCGCATGAACGCTCATTCGCCGGATCGTTTGGTCAATCCTTCGACCGGGAAGACGGATGGGCCCTGTAATCGTCTCGGCTTACGTACATGCGGGCTTAACTGCAAAGACGTAAGCCCGGGTGCTTTGGTATTCCACTTCCGGATAGGGCGGGCGAACGATGACCTCCTGGACCTCAAAGCCTGCTGATTTCAAGCAATCCTCGACGTGTTCCGGGCGGAAGAAATAGGCGTCGAAGTTGACCGCTTGCCCCCACATCTCCTCGACGTGAAGCGGCTCGCCGCCGACGTGAAAAGCAAGGAAGAGACTTCCCCCAGGGTGCAGGACGCGCCCCAGTTCTCGGAATACGCCGGTGAGGTCCGATGGGAGGATGTGAATGATCGAATAGAATGCCACGATCGCGGACCACGATCCGTCCGGCAGGTCCAACGCGCGCAGGTCTCCCGAGTAGAACCGAATTCCGGGACTGAGTCTGCGAGCGATCTCAACCATTGAGATGGAAAGGTCGATGCCGAAGACATCTAGTCCGCGTTCGTGCAGATATCGCGCGACATGCCCGGGTCCGCAGCCGAGATCGCACACTGGACCCGCTCCTCGCACGCTCGCCGCGAAACGGTCCAACAGCTCTCGGTCGAGCGGTTTGTCGTCGAGCTCGTTGTAGATGCGCCGTGCGTATTCTTCGGCGATCTTGTCGTAGCTCGAACGGACATCGAGCGGGGAGGCCTCAGCCATCGATTACGCCAGGACCTCGGTGATCACTTTTCCGTGAACGTCCGTCAGGCGGCGGTTGATGCCGTTGTGATAGTAGGTCAGCTTCTCGTGATTTAGCCCGAGCAGGTGCAAGGCTGTCGCGTGGAAGTCGTAGATGCTGCTGG
The DNA here is from genome assembly GCA_041487935.1 of Chthonomonadia bacterium. GTDB lineage: Bacteria > Armatimonadota > Chthonomonadetes > Chthonomonadales > CAJBBX01 > JBGPOG01. Next base: position 1,741 of record JBGPOG010000409.1, read on the forward strand.
GGTTTTGCTCGGCTTTCCAACCGAATTCATCGGTGCCGCCGTAGGAAACTCCGCCTTTCACGCCCGCGCCGGCCAACCATGAGGTGAATCCGTACGGGTTGTGGTCACGTCCTTGGGAGCCGGTTTGATTGGTCGGCATTCGGCCGAATTCCGTACACCAGAGAATCAGGGTATCTTCGAACATTCCGCGCTGCTTGAGGTCTTTGAGCAGCGCGGCGGTCGGCTGGTCCATAATGGGGCAGTGGCGCTCGTAGTCCGCCTTCAAGGTTTTGTGGGCGTCCCAGTTGAGCAGGCCATCCACGGCAGATGCGCACGCGCCGCAATAGAGCTGTACAAACCGTACGCCGCGCTCCAACAGCCGTCGGGCGAGGATTGCGTTCCGGGCATAAGCTGCCTTGAGCGGATTTGTGCTATCCGCGCCGTATAGCTGGATCGTAGCTTTGGACTCTTTGGAAAAGTCCGTGACTTCCGGCGCGCTGAGCTGCATACGGGCGGCGAGCTCGTAAGAGGCAATTCTAGCGGCCAGTTCGCTGTGACCGGGATTCTGTTCGGCGTGGCCGGCGTTGAGTTTTTGGATAAAGTCCCGGACCTGCTTCTCATCCTGCAGGCTCGATCCTTTTGGCGGGTTGAGATTAGCAATGGGTGTCTCCGCGTTGAACGCCGTTCCCTGGAACGCCGCGGGCAGGAAACCCGCGGCCCAGTTTGCGGGACCATTGGGCGGATACCCGCGCACGTCCGGGATCGCGACGAATGCCGGCAAGTTCTGATTTTCAGTCCCGAGGGCGTAGGTAAGCCAGGCGCCCATACTGGGAAATCCATCGACCACGAAGCCCGTATTCATCTGCAGCATTGCCGGACCGTGGGTGTTGCTCTTCGCCGTGAGCGAATGGACGAATGCCATGTCGTCCGCGCACTCGGCCAGGCGCGGAACCAACTCGGAAATCCATTTGCCGCTCTGCCCGCGCCGCTTCCACTCCCACGGCGATCCGAAGAGGTTGCCGTTGCCTCCCTGAAAGCTGCTGACACCGCTCAGACCGGGCAGCGGCTGCCCGTGACGCTTCTGCAGCTCCGGCTTGTACTCCCACAAGTCCATATGGCTGACCGCGCCCGGACAGAAGATCTGGACGACACGCTTGGCTTTGGGCGGGAAATGGCCGAGCTTGGGAGCCAACGGATTTTGGATTTTGGATTTTGGATTTTGGATTTGCCCGGATGTTTCTTCTGCCAACAGGCAGGCGAGCGCAATGCTGCCGAGCCCGGTGCCCATCTGGCCCAGAAATTCGCGGCGGTTGAGCCAGCGTTGGTAGTTGAGGGTAGTTTGAATTGATCCGTTCATTACGTTGGTCTGTACGATATCACGGTGAATTACTCATACAAATCTAGAATTCGGGACGTTAGGCGGTCGGATTCGTTCGCGGTCCACGACACAGATCTCTGGGCGTTCACGACAGATTTCGAGCGCATCCGAAAAGTCACCTGTGGACGAGAACACGCACCGAAAGCAATTTGCCGTTTGCGCTTGGTTAAGACGGCCGGTTATCTGATTGTTTGTCTCAATCGCGGTGCCTTCATTGACTAATGTATCGGGAAACGTCGTTCCAAAATACGTGCGCTCCAAGAGCAATAGCGTATGCCTCGGGGAGAGTGGAAGCGCGTACTCGATACCGGTAGCCCAAAGGTTGCCTCCAAACAGTTCGCCGGTCTTATCAATTATTGTCTTACTTACTGCGATATCAGAGGTGTAGAATGCATCACGCGTGGGGCTGATCGCAATGAGCCAAATGTAATTCATGAGTACATCAAGATGCATATGGAGGAATCGGCGTTCGAACATTAGAGCATTATGCAACAGCAGGGTGTTGTGTTCAGGATTCTCAAGCCGCGGGTACAACTCCTTGTCAGCCTCTGGAAAACGTCTCTCAAGGTCCTCATATACCCTTTGCTCCATCTTGCGCAATTGCATCTGCTTCACTGCTGTACGATATACGGGCGTACGGATCAATTGCAGGATCAAATGGGTAACCGCTGCCTCATGCAACTCCTTGGGCAACTTGCCGTTGTTGGCGTTTGATATTAGGGCGTCGACGACGCTCGAAAATCTGGACTCAATGGCTTGGAACGCTTTCTCGACAACTTTCCTATCAACGCCCTCTCGAATATCCTCGGGGAATGCTGTTTCGGGATACGTATAGAAGTGCTTTGCTGCGGCAATCTCCGATATTCGATCGATCCGTGGTTCTTTTGTTACCTTATCAAAGACGTGAATCCGCCCCTTCGGACCTGAGAATCGTTTGAGATAGCTTGCTGGCACGTAGTGTTGCCAAACGTACTCTTCAGACATCACACCCCGCTATATGGAATTGCCCCGACTAATAGTAAAGGAACTCATTCGCATTCATCAAGGCTCGACACAGAGCGGGCAATCCTTCTGCTTGCACCAGCCGTGTAGCGGCCGCTGTTTCGGTTGCCGAAGGCGCTCTTCCAAAGGCCAAACCAAATGCCCGGGTTACCTGAGTTTCAGTCTTAATACCTGCCTCTCGCTTTACTCGATCCGCAAAGAACGCCGCCTGTTGGTTGATAAATGTTCCATTTAACATCGCCAGCGCCTGGAGGGCAGTGGTGGTGCTGTCGCGCTTGGGTGCGCGTTGTGACGACTCCGGGCAGTCGAACGCTCCCAATAGATTATCTCGAATTCCCCTCGCGGCCTCGGCATAAATTCCCCTCCGGAAGGTCGCCGGACCGTACTCTTCCAACGGTTGGTAGATCGCCACATTCACCACATTATACTGAAAGAGCTTATAGCTGGGGCCTCCCATCGTTCTATCCAACTTGCCGCTCGTTTGCAGAATTGCGTCCCGGACCGCCTCGGCCTCCATCCGCCTAAGCGGCATGCGCCAGAGGTAGAGGTTGCCGGAGTCGATAAGTACTGGGCGGGTTGATGGTTGATGGTTGA
>JBGPOG010000410.1:0-4675 GCA_041487935.1 Chthonomonadia bacterium
AAGGATGAAAACGGCGCCCTCATCCCTACCTACCCCCAACCCCCTCCCGAATCGGGAAGGGGCGATTTGTCCCGACCGCATCAAGGCTAATTATTGTACGACTGCGATGCTAAAAGCCGGTAATCGGTGTTACGGCGCTGCGCATTCCCGCGTGATGCCCGGGTGAGTCCGGTATTGAAATACCGGTCTGGGTTTACGAAACCCACCTTCGTGGGTTCGTGCGTCAGGCCCTGCCGTTGTGCTGGTACCGGGCCAGCAACCCATATGGGTGAATTGCGCGGTTTGTTGCCGCGATAGTGATCCCCTCTTGGAACCGCAGATTCACGCGGATAAACGCAGATGATCCGGCTGCGGCTTTGTTTACGTAACTTAATACTCTAGTAGACGTAAATACATCGGAATCGTTACGATATCTGAAGAATATCCGTCACAATCCAGATGTCGCATTGTCGAGCAAACTTCTCAGATGCGAGCCGGCGATCGTATACGTTTGATCCCCCAATTCTATTTCGGTTGCATCTTCTACGCGCATTCAAGGGATAATTCCGGTCCGATTGTTCCTTTTGATCCTTGGGAGTACGCGTCTAAGAGACGCGGCCGTTAATGAGTCATATCGCGATGCAACTCCTAAGGACAAACGACAAAAGCAGGTCCCTCACAACGACGGTTCGGGATGACGGAATTGCTGCGTTTTGTCATTACACGCAACGTGTTTCCGGCAGCATCAATTGCTCGGAAGAGGCGCAGCAGGCTTCATTTGGAATGCACTGGCACTCCTTGTATTCTTTGGGCTCGCAGCCCATGGCGAGCCGCACATCGTATGGGGCGCGGGTAGTACGCTCGCGGTTGCGTTTGTGGTTGCGCTCGTAATAAACCGCTCCTGGATTCGGTCGTATTAGAGACGCCAACCGTCCGCAATTCAATGGCAATTCGTCATGTCCCGGCAGGAACCCCACCGCCTCCCGCAGAATCCCTCGCTAACTACTTCCGCGAGGTTCCGTTTTGTCCAACGATCTCCGCTTCGACCACTACTTCCCGTACGAGGAGTTGACCCAACACGTTCACGCGCTTGCCGGGCGGCGGCCGGATTTGATTTCTGTTTCGTCTATAGGGAAGAGCTTCGAGGGGCGGGATATCTGGCTGGCTGCGGTTACAAATTCCGCGACCGGGCCCGCCGGGGATAAGCCTGCTTTCTGGATCGACGGGAATATTCATGCTACCGAGGTCTCCGCGGCTTCGGCTTGTCTCTACTTCCTTAACAAGCTCGTCAACGAGTACGGGTCAAACCCCGAGATCACCCGCTGCCTGGATTCGCGGGCGTTCTACATTGTGCCTCGGGTGAATCCGGATGGGGCGGAGCTGTTTTTCGCGGACAAACAGAAGTTCATCCGGTCCAGCACGCGGCCGTATCCGTACGACGAGGAGGCGATCGAGGGGCTTAAGAACGAGGACATCGATGGTGACGGACGGTTCCTGCAGATGCGCGTTCCCGACCCGAACGGCGCCTGGAAGAAGCACCCGGACGAGCCTCGGCTGCTGATTCGCCGCGATCCGACGGAGGTGGGCGGCGAGTACTTCCGAGTGCTGCCGGAAGGCGCGCTGGAGAACTGGGATGGGACGACCATCAAGATCCAGCGGAACAAGGAAGGGCTGGACCTCAACCGGAACTTCCCCGGACACTGGCGGCAGGAGCACGAGCAAGGCGGGGCAGGGCCGTTCCCTACCAGCGAGCCGGAGGTCCACGCGCTGGCCGCCTTCATTACGAGCCATCCCAATATCTGCGGCGGGGTGACGTTCCACACTTTCAGCGGAGTCCTTCTTCGCCCATATGGCGCGCAAAGCGACGAGGCGTTTCCGGCGGAGGACCTGTGGACCTTCCAGGCGATCGGCAAGAAGGGCAAGGAGCTGACCGGCTACCCGGACATCTCCGTTTTCCACGACTTCAAGTACCACCCCAAGGAAGTGATTACTGGAGTTTTCGACGATTGGATGTACGACCACCTGGGCTGCTTCGCCTGGACCGTGGAGATTTGGAGCCCGCATCGGGAGGCCGGGTTGAAGGGGTTCGGACCGGACAAGCCCGAGGGCGGGTTCAAGTTCATCGACTGGTTCCGCGATCATCCCGTGGAAGACGATCTGGCGATGCTGAAGTGGAGCGACGAGAAGCTGGGAGGCAAGGGTTACGTTGAGTGGCATCCGTTCGAACACCCGCAGCTCGGGAAGATCGAGATCGGCGGATGGGACGCGATCTACGCCTTCAGAAACCCGCCTCCGCAGTTTTTGGAAGCCGAGATCGCCCGATTTCCGGAGTGGCTGCTCTGGCACGCGCTGATTTCACCTGAGCTTGCGATTTCTTCGGCGAGCGTGGAGCCGCTAGGAGAGGGCGCATTCAAGCTGACGGTCGTGGTGGATAATCTGGGATGGCTGCCGACTTACGTGACGAAGAAGGCGCTGGAGAATAAGCTCGTCAGGCCGGTGATCGCGGAGATAGAGCTGCCGGAAGGCGCATTTCTAAAGTTGGGACAACTGCGCGAAGAACTCGACCAACTCGAAGGGAAGGCATACAAGCCCGCCAGCGGATTCGGCTGGAATGCCGACGCGACGGAGGAGCGGGCGAAAGTGGAGTGGGTGATTAGCGGCGGCACGGGGACAGACGTGAAGATTACGGTCCGGCACGAGCGCGCAGGAACGGTGCGCAAGACCGTCAGGCTAACCGGCAGCCGTTGAAATCCGGCGTAACTGATTCCTAGTAGGCGAGCCGATTTCGTGTCCCCGCGTTCAAAGTGAAACGCCAGGCTTCCAGCGCCTTACGAATGGAGGCGGGCAAGCGGTAGTCGGTTTTTCGCCGCCAGTACTCAAAATACTTTGAACCCCAGGAAAAACCCGTCTGTATTAACCCCCCGAATGTAGCCGGTAAAGCGGTATCTGGCGGTGAAAGTGATATATCTGAGCGTCTTCAGATCGGCTCCCAGGGCTACGCTGGGGACGAATTGAGTGGTTCTAAAGCCCGCGAAGGCGGTCCGCTCGGAGCGGATGTGGCCTATGAAGCCGCCTCCGCTGATGAACGGGACAATTCGGTCCCGCTTGGGCTCCCCGCTTATCTTGAAGCTCGCTCCGTTCAGGCTGAATTGATTCCCTCCCGAGAACGGCTGCCAGTGATCGTTCGCGCCGATTAGCTCCACGCCTCCGGTAACGAGCATGTTGTAGCGGTGCGCCGGCTTGACGTAGATCGTTGTATCGCTCGCAAATTTTGGCGTGCCCAGTACGGCCTGGGCGCTGCTCGCTGTGAACCAATATCCGTTGACCCCCACCAACTCGTGCACGAGTCCTTTAACGATCGAGTCCGTGGACCATTTTCGATCTGCCGAGCACGGCCGCGAGATTGCAAGTGAAGCGCAAAAAACGACCACGAACGTCAATAAAGATACAGACTGCTTTAGCTGCGCGTGATGCATGGTCCGGTCTCCTCTCAGAGTGCTGAACTTCGCTCCAACCAGATAATTCACGGTTGTGCAAACGGCACGGTCATGCCGGCATACAGCAGGTCAGGGCGAATAATTCGGGCTACGCGATGGTATTCTGACATGGCTGATTACCCGAATTATTCGCCCCTACACATGGCGTCAACGTTCGTGGATTCATGCGCGGGCACTCAATCCACGGCTATCCCTGCTGGTGTCCTTACTTTCTAATTTTCTTGCACCGGTTTTGGTGCTTTTCGATGTCTTTTGCGGCCGCTCTTGATTCCACATCGGCTCTCGTATGAACCCGGCCTTTGACAACAACCCAGCCGATGTCCGGCGCCGCGATCGTTTCGTTCCTGCTCGTTACGATTTCGATCATGGCGTCTTTCTGCGGATCGTAGTCAAATTCCTCGCTACTGTCCATAGCCATTATCGGCGGATAATCAAGACCCAGGTCGGCCAGGGCTTTGTTCCGGCGATTGATGAGCTTGTTGTAGAAGACCCGGACCTTAGCCGACGGGAATCCGCTGGCGACGAGGGCTTCCAGAATTAGCTTGCCCGATAGTTCTGCCATGTAGCGCGCGATCCACCTGGCGTCGTGGATGCCGGCGGATCTCAACGCGCGGTTATCGCGGATGTTGACGAAGGTTCCGTTGAGCGGTATCGCAGTTATTCCTGGGCATCCAGAGTCTCCGATCGCTGGAATTGGACGCACGTCGGGAAGTAGGAGCCATCGTCAATAATCGATTAATCGGGCGCCAGGTGGCCGGAACATTAGAGGAGGATTGGCCACGCATTGCCGGGGCCGGAAAGAAGCTCGAACCTGTTCCGGTAACGAAGCTTGCGGATTTGCCTATGGTTCATACAAACGGCGCGTCTCATCCGGAGGTCACATATCTCGTCGTGAAAGCTGCGGCAAAAGAGGCGATCAAGGAAGCCGTGCTCGAGACGCTCGGAAGCTCCCAGGATTCGGTATCACTAAAGGTTCCGCTGGGAGATACTGCCAGGGAAGCGCTGCGGGAACGGACTCTACAAGTCCTTCACTAGCCCGGATTATTCACGTACAGACGAATGGAGGCACAACGTGCATTTGACGTCATTCTGAGCAATTTATGTTGTTACCAACACGCAGCAATTAATGACAAACGCAGCAGTTCCGTCATCCCGAACCGTCGTTGTGAGGGACCTGCTTTTGACGTTTGTCCTTAGGA
>JBGPOG010000411.1:0-4658 GCA_041487935.1 Chthonomonadia bacterium
CCCGCAGACGTTCGCCGCGCGGTCGCCCGCGCATCCGCGAAGGAGCGAAAAGGCACGCAGTCCATGCAGGCTTTGCAGATTATCAACCGCAACATCGACATGGCCAAGGATAGCGCGCTTCCCATCTGCCAGGACACCGGAATGCCCACGTTTTATGTCATGTGCCCGGTTGGCGTTAATCAGCTTAAGATCAAGGAAGCGATTCGCAGCGCCATCGCCGAAGCAACCCGCCAGGGAAAGCTCAGGCCGAATTCGGTGGACAGCATTACGGGAAAGAACTCCGGCTTGAACCTGGGCCCCGGCACGCCGGTGATCCATTTCGAGCAGTGGGAAGAGGGTGATATCGAGGTTCTGCTGCTGCTGAAAGGCGGAGGCTGCGAGAACAAGAATATCCAGTACTCTTTGCCGGCGGAGCTTCCGAAGCTGGGACGCGCGGACCGGAATCTCGAAGGCGTTTATAAGTGCATCCTCCACGCCGTCTGGCAGGCGCAGGGACAGGGGTGCAGCCAGGGATTTATCGGCGTTTGCATTGGCGGCGACCGGACGAGCGGTTATTCCAACGCAAAAGAGCAGCTTTTCCGGGATATCGAGGACGAGAACCCGATTTCCGAATTGCGCGAACTGGAAGAACGGGTCATCGCGAATGCAGACAAGCTCGGCATCGGGACCATGGGATTTGGAGGCGCGGTCACGCTTCTCGGCTGCAAGATCGGCGCGATGAACCGCCTGCCGGCGAGCTTCTTCGTCTCCGTGGCATACAACTGCTGGGCGTTCCGAAGGCTTGGAGTTCGAATCGACCCCGGAACGGGCGCGATCACTCGGTGGCTGTTCCGGGCGGAAAACCCGCAGAAGATGGCCGCCGAGGAGGGAATCCTTTCTACAGGACGCGAGATCGCGCTCAGGACACCTGTGACCGAAGAGCAGGTCCGAGGCCTAAAAGTAGGCGACGTAGTAGTCCTGAGCGGCGCGATGCACACCGGGAGAGATGCGCTGCACAAGTACCTTACCACCCATCAATCTCCGGTGGATTTGAACGGCGCTGCGCTATACCACTGTGGGCCGGTGATGCTTAAGGACCAAGACGGACGCTGGCACGTCAAAGCCGCCGGTCCGACGACATCGATCCGGGAAGAACCGTACCAGGCGGACATCCTGCGCAAATTCGGCGTCCGAATCGTTATCGGCAAAGGCGGCATGGGATCCAATACCCTCGACGGATTAAAAGAGGCCGGTGCAGTCTATCTGAACGCAATTGGAGGGGCGGCCCAGTTTTACGCCGACAAGATCACGGCCGTGGACGGCGTGGATTTTCTCGAAGAGTTTGGAATTCCGGAAGCCATGTGGCATCTACAGGCCAGCGGTTTCGTAGCCGTAGTAACGATGGATTCCCATGGAAACAGCCTGCACGCGGACGTGGAGGCGGAGTCGTTGGAGCGGCTTGGAGAGTTGGCGGCGGTTTGACGATAGACGATAGACGGTGGACGATAGACGATGGAAGATGGTCGATAGGCGACCGCCGATCGCCCAGGGACGATTGTTTGTGACGGATTGCTGCAATCCGGGAACCATCGTCCATCGTACATCGTCTATCGTCCAATATAAGGTTTCACTTGATCACTCATCATGGACAATTCGAGCTCGACGATTCACTGGACCGCATCGACTTCACCCGCGTTCACTGCTGGCTCTCGTCCAGCTACTGGAGCCCTGGCATTCCGCGAGAACGGGTAGAGCAGGCGGCGCGAAACTCTTCGCTCGTCGTCGGTGCATACCGTGATGGGGCGCAGGCCGGTTACTTGCGGATTGTGTCTGATAAGACCACGTTTGCCTGGGTCTGCGACGTGTGGGTGGATGAAGCGGTCCGCGGCCTTGGCATCGGGCGCGCAATGGTTCGCTTTGCACAGAAGCACCCGGATCACCAGGGAATGCGCCGCTGGATTCTCGCGACGCGGGATGCGCAAGGCGTGTATCGAGAGGCCGGCTTCGAACCCATCCCGGCGCCGGACAAATGGATGATTTACATTCCGAATCCCGCCGCGCAGGCAAACATCGAGTGAAGACCCGAATCGAGCGCGATTCCCTCGGCGAAATCCCGGTCCCGGCCGACGCACTATACGGCGCACAAACGGCTCGCGCATTGATAAATTTCCCCGTCAGCGGCATCAAGCCCCATCCGCTGTTCATTTGGGCAACCGTCGCCATCAAGAAAGCCGCGGCGACGGTTAATAAAGAGATGGCGGAGCTTAAGCCTGAGATCGCCGATGCTATCATCCGGGCCTGCGATGAAGTCCTGGATGGCAAGTATTCAGACCAGTTCGTTGTCGATGTGATCCAGGCGGGAGCCGGAACGTCGCACAACATGAACGTCAACGAGGTTCTGGCGAACCGAGCGAATGAGATTCTCGGCGGCAAGCGTGGCGGCAAAGGGCTTGTACACCCGAACGACCACGTCAACCGCGGGCAAAGTACAAACGACGTTATTCCGACGGCAATCCGGCTTTGCTCGCTTCGACAAATGGACCTGCTTTGTGATGCGTTAATGGACCTCGCCTCGGCATTCCATAAAAAGTCAACGGAGTTCCATGACATCCTCAAGTCGGGCCGGACTCACTTACAAGATGCTGTCCCGATCCGGCTGGGGAGCGAATTTAGGGCGTGGCAGGAGGCTCTTGCAAACTGCTGCCTGCGACTGTATGAATGTAAGAAGCCTTTGGGGAAGCTCGGGATCGGCGGTAATGCTGTTGGTTCTGGGGTTAATACACCGAAGAATTTCCCCACAAGAATGGCATCGCTACTGGCCGAACAAACCGGGCTGGAATTAGACTCCGGACTGGATCTTTATGAAAGAACTCAGAGTATGGGAGACTTTTCCCATCTTTCGGGGTTACTTCGGACTGTTGCGCTGGAACTAACTCGAATTGCAAATGACATCCGATTGCTCGCCTCCGGGCCCAACACGGGACTGGCCGAGATCGTTCTCCCTCCCGTACAGCCTGGGTCCTCGATCATGCCGGGCAAAGTGAATCCGGTCATGGCAGAGATGCTGAACATGGTCTGCTTCCAGGTTTGCGGAGCGGACACGACAATCGCGATGGCCGCCCAGGCAGGGCAGCTCGAGCTGAACGTAATGATGCCGGTGATCGCATACAACCTGAGCTTTGCATTCACCATCCTGACTAACGCGATCGACCTGTTTGTCGATCGTTGCGTTCTGCTCGAGTGGGACGAGACCACTGATGACGGCACCGTCGTCAAGCATCAAGGCATAGCAGCCAACGAAGCGGCATGCAGGCATTTTCTGGAGCGAAGCCTGGGATTGGCAACACTCCTGAACCCCGCTATCGGCTACGACGCAGCGGCCGAGGTTATGAAACAGGCCAAGCGCGAGCGCAAATCCATCAAGCAGGTCGTGGTTGAGCGGAAGCTGATGAGCGCAAAGGCTTTCGACGAGCTAATCCGGCGCTCGGTTGAAAGATGAAACGCCTTCTTGCCGCTGTTGCACTGTGCGGACTCGCGTCTTGCCGCAGCTCTCACACGCGTGGCTGGCAAGTGCTGCCCCCGGGAATACCCAATAATTCCTCATCCTTTGTTGACTTCTGTCCGCGATGGTCTCACGACGGCAAACATATCGCCTTTCTCAGGCGTTTCGCGGACCGGCGGCATCAGCTATTTCTCACTTCGTCCGATCTCAAGACAATCAAGCCGGCCGGCGCTGCCGAGGTTGTTACTCCGGACCGCGACCTGGTCACCGGGCGCGATTCCGGACGCACGCCTGACGGAATTGCATGGTCGCCGGACGATAAATCTATCGCAATTCAGAGGCTGGAATGGTTCGTGCGCCCCGGTAACCAGCGGATTCCGGGGACGAGCATTTGGGCGCGCCAGATCGAAGATGCCGGTATCAAGCCGCTGGCAGTCCACGGCGCAGACTATGCGGGCTGGCTCTTCTACTATCGCGCGCCGGTCTGGTCGCCTGATGGAAAGCGGATAGCGTTCGTCGGAGAAGGGTTGCGCGGCGAATCGGGTCTCCTATTGCGCCCGTTGGCCGGGACCGGCGTCGAATGGGGGGTGTCCCGGTACGATCAGTATGAGGACACCGAATGGCCGGCCTGGTCTCCCGACGGCCGGTATGTAGCCTTTCGACAACGGGTACTGCGATCCGTAACGGCCGATCCGGTCGAAACCATCGTCCTCCGGGAGCCCGCGGGAAGAGTTGCGGGAACCATTTTCAAATCATCGGATTGGCAATGGACGGGAGGCAGACTGCAGAATCGCTCCGCGAGCTCGAATACCCTTTCAAATTGGCAGCCACAAGTAACGGGAATCGCCTGGTCGCCCGGCCGCCGATCGCTCGCAATTTCCTTTCACGACAGTTTCGATCGTTCACCTGAGTCTTCGCTGTGGATACTCCAACCACTTGAAGTCAAGGCGCCGTCGACAACAGCGATGGTCTGGAGAGGGGAGGGGAAATTATCGGGTCCCGTCTGGATCGACGAACGTACGATCGGCGCCCTCGTATCAATGGGTGGGCGTCCGACGAATACCTTTTCGGCTGTGAGGATCGATGCCACGAGCGGCAAAGTGACCCAGATTTGCAGGCTGCCTTCTGACGATTTCGATTGGTCGCCAGATCGAAAAACGATCGTTATTGCGGATTC
>JBGPOG010000412.1:0-4655 GCA_041487935.1 Chthonomonadia bacterium
CGGAGCGCAAGAAATTGTACGCTCAGTTGGGTGATAGATTGAGGGATTGCTCATTCCCACGCTCCGCGTGGGAATGACATCCCGGACGCTCCGCGTCCACCACTCAGGAGCCGGGCGCCCGTCCGGTCTGTGTACCCACTGCCGACAAAGCATAACCGCCATCAAACGTGTCAGGTTCAGAGAAGGTTCTTGGTCCGGCGCGGACATTTTCGAGGCGAATGGTTTCCCTGGAGATATGGTTGTTAGTCTGTGGAGTGGGTCTGGTCCTCTCACCTGACCTATTCATGAACCTGGCGGAATGCGGGCGGGACGCCCGCGCTCCAGTAGCAGATGAATAATCCGGGCTAACCCCAATACCGTTCGGTTAACGATGTAGGGGCGACCCTGTGTGGTCGCCGTTGACCGCGGGCGACCACACAGGGTCGCCCCTACCGACAGACGGATTGATGTTAACCGAACAGTATTGGGGCTAACCCACGATCGACTCGGATATTTGAGAAACCGCATGGAGCTTCGGTTACTTCAACAGCCGCGTCGCCGCGACCACCGTCTGCTCTCACGCCGGCGGCGGCCTGCAGCCCATTTGCAACTGTGAAAACCAATTCGTCCAGATCGCCTACGACGCCTGCCGCAGCTCGCTCAATGTCAGCACCGTGGGCTCTTCGTGCTTGGTGACGGTGTCTTCCGTGATGACGCAGCGCTTAACGTCCTTGTTGGATGGCACTTCGTACATCACGTTCATCATCACTTCTTCGATGATGGTGCGAAGCGCGCGGGCGCCGGTGCTGCGCTTCATGGCTTCCGTGGCGATGGCGTGGAGGGCGGCTTCCTGGAAGATCAGCTCGACGCCGTCATATTCGAAGAACTTGGCATACTGTTTGGTAAGGGCGTTTCTCGGCTCGACCAGGATCTTGACGAGGGCTTCTTTGTCCAGGGCTCCGAGCGTGGCGACCACCGGCAGCCGGCCGATAAACTCGGGGATGAGGACGAATTTGAGCATGTCTTCCGGCAGGACGTGGGCGAGGATATCGCCGACGGACGCCTTGCGATCCTCTTTTCCCTCGGGATGAGAGCGAAAACCGACCGGGCGCTTACTGGTCCGCCGCTCGATGATCCGGTCGAGCCCTTCGAAGGCGCCGCCGCAGATGAACAGCACGTTGGTTGTGTCTAGCTGAACGTACTCTTGCTGTGGGTGCTTGCGCCCTCCCTGGGGAGGCACATTGGCAACCGTGCCTTCCAGGATTTTGAGCAGGGCTTGCTGCACGCCCTCGCCGGAAACATCGCGCGTGATCGAGGGGTTTTCGGATTTGCGGGTGATCTTATCGATCTCGTCGATGTAGATTATCCCGCGCTCGGCGGCCTTGACCGTGTCCTGGAGGCTCCCGCCGGTATCGGCCGACTGGAGCAGTTTGAGAAGGATGTTTTCCACATCCTCGCCGACGTATCCGGCCTCGGTCAGCGATGTTGCATCCGCAATGGCGAAGGGGACATTCAGGATCTTGGCGAGAGTCTGCGCGAGCAGGGTCTTCCCGGAGCCGGTAGGCCCAACCAACAGGATATTCGACTTCTGCAGCTCCACTTCCGAGACGGATGCGTTTATCCGCTTGAAGTGGTTGTATACGGCAACCGAAAGGACCCGCTTGGCGCGCTCCTGGCCGACGACATACTGGCTGAGGACCCTATAGATCTCTTTTGGCTTCGGGACTGAGCCCAGCGACGCGAATCCGTCCGTTTTCTCATCGTTGCGGATAATATCGTTGCAGAGGTCGATGCACTCGAGGCAGACGCCGCCGTGTATCCCAATGATGAGCTTTTTGACCTGTTCGCGGCTTTTGCCGCATAACACACATCGCTTTTCCTGTAGGTCGTGCATCCTCGCCAAGTTCGAATTCCCCGCCTTTCAAGAGTGTGCAAGCATGGATGCGCGGAAGTAATAGAGTCGCCTAGGAGCCAACCGCCCACAATCCACGGGTAGGGGTGAAGCATTCGGGTAACAATTTTGCGACGGGCATTCAAACTGATCGTCCGAATGCTTCACCCCTACGGCCGATCTACGCTGCGAAAAAGTGACTGTGAATAGTTCCGCTGAAACGTCATCTTCATACTTCCACACTAATAGACTTCCATACTCATAAGTTATCGGGCTAACGGTCGCCTTTTTCGAACACTTTGTCGATCAGGCCGTATTCAGCCGCTTCGTGGGACGAGAGCCAGTAGTCGCGGTCGCAGTCTCTGCGAACTTTTTCGAGATCCTGCCCCGTGTGGTGGGCGATGATCTTCATCAGGGTGTCGTGGGCCCGGTTCATCTCTTCCAATTGGATCTTGGCATCTGAGTACGTGCCCTGATAGCCGCCTGCGACCTGGTGCAGCATTACACGAGCGTTCTGCAGAGCGTGGCGTTTTCCCTTCGCGCCGCCGCAGAGAAGAACGGCGCCCATCGAGGCGGCCATCCCCACGCAGATGGTTGCAATGTCGCACTTTACGATCTGCATCGTGTCATACATCGCCAGTCCCGCGGAGACGCTGCCGCCGGGGCTGTTGATGTAGATATCGATATCGCCGTCCGGGTCTTCCCGCTCGAGGAAGAGGAGCTGGGCGATCACCAGGTTGGCCAGGTGGTCTTCCATCACTCCTTCGATGAAGAGCACGCGGTCTTTGAGAAGCCGCGAATAGATATCGTACGCTCGCTCCCCGCGGGCGCTCTGCTCGACGACCATCGGGATGACGGATTGATTTGGGCGGTAGATCATTGGGAACTCCTTAGATGGGCTGAATCCAGAACTGACGATAGACGATGGACGATGGACGATGGACGATAGACGATGGACGATAGGCGATAGACGATAGACCTTGTACAATCAACTGGTTCACCAAATGTGAGGCTGTTTATCATCGTCCTTCGTCTATCGTCCATCGTCGAATTCCCTTCCCGACCATCCGCTTCAATTCGATTTGCCTGCCTTTTCTTTCTTCGGCTTTACGTCGGTTATTTTGGCGGTATTCAAGAGGAAATCGCGAAGCTTTTCGCGGACAAGGACGTTCGCAACCCTCACGCGCTTGCCCCGGTCATCGACGATCTTCCGTCGTTCGCGCTCAGAAACCTCAGAGTCGTCCAGGTACTTGGTAAACTCGCGGTCGATTTCATCGCCGGTTGCGGTCATCTTCTCGTTTTTTGCGACCTCGCGCAGAACCAGGATCACTTTGACCCGGGAAACCGCATCCGCCTCCAGCTTTGAATGGTGCTGCTCTTCCGTTTGGTTGGTCGCCTGTAGAAACTGCTCGTAAGAGACGTGGCTGCGCTGAAGCTCCTGGGAAAGATCCTCGGCGGCGCTCCGCATCTCCTCCTGGACCAAAATCCTGGGGAATGCTATCTTTGAACGCTTGACAATCTCCTCGACGATTCGCGCTTCGGCAACCTGGTCCGACGATTGCTTGAGACGCTGCTGCAGGCCTTCCGAGACATCGTCTTTTAACTCCGAGACGGTGGTAAATCCGGTCGCCTGTTTGACCCAATCGTCCGTTAGGTCGGGCACCACGCGCTGATTGATCGATAGCAGTTTGACGTGAAAGGCGCCTTTCTTGCCCGCTGCGTCGGCGTCCTGGTAGTCCTCCGGATAGGTCAGCTCGAAGGTGCGCTCTTCTTCTTCCTTCATTCCAAGAACGGCTTCGTCGAAGCCGGGAATGTTATTTCCCAGGCGGATGAGCTTGCGCTGTGGTTCCTCTTCCGGATCTTTGCCGTCGAGCCCTATCTGCGTCTCGGCAATAATAACGTCCTCCGATTCCACGCCTCTACCTTCCACCTTCTCGAGCCTGGCGTATTCTTCCCGCATTCCGCGGATCGTGGATTCGACGTCCTCATCGGCCACTCCGAAAACGGGACGCTCGACGGAGATAGTTTTGTAATCGCCCAACACAACCGCGGGCGGCATTGGAACGACGGCTTTAAAGTGCCAGGGTTTGTCCTGAGCGAGATCCGAGAACTCGACTTCCGGATCGCTGTACGGAGTGATCTCTTCATTCTTGATGGCATCGCTGTAGGCGGGCGCGGCGACCAACTCCTTCACGCGATCCTGGAGGCGCTCCTGGTTCACGTACCGTTCCAGCATCGGGCGAGGGGCTTTGCCGGGTCGGAAGCCGGGGACGTTGGTAAAGGCGCTAAACTCACGGTAGGCGCGGTCGAAGGCTTTCTTGACGGTTTCGGGCTCGATTTCAAAGTCCAGCGATACGGTGCAGGGGTCGATCTGTTCCTTGGTGACCTGCATTAGAACTCCTCGTATTCGTCCTATTAAATAGCCCGCGCAAAAGAAGAGGATACGGGGCGCGCGCCCTGCAGAGCGGGCGCCGCGGCCTGTATCCTGCAGCAAGGCCGGATTAGGTGATTTGACGGTAAGGATAATATCACTTCGAGGCGGGGCAAGTCAAGGAGGGGGAGTGGGTCTAATTCGGGCATTAGCGAGCAGCAATAAATGAGATATGTTCGAGCAGGCCCCCGGAATGTCGAAGTTGAATTATAATAGAGGTAATTGCAAAAGTCGCACTGCCGTCATGCTGAACGGAGTGAAGCATCCGCTTTTAGCCCGGCACCGAAAGATCTGTGAGATCAAAAACAGATCCCCCGGTACGGGTCCGTATGGACTTCACTCCGTTCAGGATGA
>JBGPOG010000413.1:0-4655 GCA_041487935.1 Chthonomonadia bacterium
ATCTGGACGCGAACCGCCAGCTCGATGTTGCAGTTAGGCTCCTTGTTTTCGCGGATCGAGTCCAGCCAGTTCTTCTGGTGGACCTGAATGGGCTCGCCGTTGCCGTTCAGCTTGATCGTGGCGCCCTCGATCTCGTCGACATACGAGCGTTCCGCAATGACCTGGGCATTGTCGCCGGCAAAGACGATCGTTCCCTTGTTGCCGCGGATCATCGGGCGCATTCCCTGCTCGTTGATACAGGTCGACATGACGATCAGCGAATAATCGCCGAAATCGACGGTAATGTAGGTGAAGTCAGGCACTTCGCGATCCGGCTTGCCGGTGTCCGGATTGACCTTCTGAACGTAGAGTCCTCCGCCGGACGAGACGCGCAGGGGGAAGCCGGCCATGCCGGTCAGCGGCACTCCCATGGCGATCACCATCGGGTGCAGGCGGTGCGGCATCAGGTCGCCAACGAGCCCGGAGCCATACGCCCAGTACTTTCGGAAGCGGAAAAACCGATCCGCATCCCACTCCTTAGGTTCCTTGCCCTTGCGGTAGGTGTCCCAATCGATGTGGTCGTCTCCGGTTCCGTGCGGGCCGGCCTTGCGATGGTCCTCTTCACCTGGTTGCGGCGCTTTGAACGGATTGTCGCCGTAGCTGTTCCATTCGCCGATCCGGTTGTCGCCCCGGTTGTAACTGTGCTGCCCCATGAACATCTTGCCGATTTTGCCGGACTTGATGATGTCGTTAATGCTTTTGTACATCGGATCGGAACAGCCTTGCGAGCCAACCTGGAGCTTCCGCCCGGTCGATTTGACCGTGTCGTAAAGGGCGAACGCCTCGTCCAGCGTCTTGCACATCGGCTTTTCACAGTAAACGTGCTTGCCGGCCTGCATAGAGGCAATCGCGATTGGAGCGTGCCAGTGATCGGAAGTGGCCACAACCACGGCATCGATGTCCTTGCGCTCGAGCATCTTGCGATGGTCTTTATACCAATTGCTCTCTGATAGCCCGATTTCAGTGGCGGCGTGGCGCAACCGCCGACTGTAAAGATCGCAGATTGCGACTTGCTCGGTGTTGTTTTCGCCGGCGCCCTGCTTGAGCAGCCGGACGTGCGCGCCAAAGCCCTGGACGCCGAGGCCGACGTGGGCGATACGGATCTTATCATTGGCGCCGATTACCTTGCCCGGCGCCAGTGAGTACACGGAGCTCTTGGCTACTGCGGGCGCCGCCACGGTGGCCGCGACCGTTGTGGCAGCGTTGCGAATGAACTCGCGACGCGAGGTTTCCTTCTTTTCTTCCATAAGGGAATTGCTCCTTTGCGAATGTAGGGGCCCGGCCGGACCCGATGGATTGGGGGGCCATGCGCCCCTGCAGAATCGAGAGACGGAGTCATGGAGCATTGGAATGATGGAGTCCTGGAAGGCGATACTCCACTACCCCATTACTCCAACACTCCGCTAAATCTCGAACCACTCCTTTTGAAACACGATCTTACTGCCCGAAACGGCGGATTCATTCGCTTTGACGGCGACGACATTGGCCCGGTATCCATCCAACGCGTTGGGGGCTAGCGGAGGATGGGGGTTTTCCGCGCTCGGCTCCTTCACCGGTGCTCGCTTGCCCGCCCGGACCGAGTCCAGGAACACGTTACAGGCATGATACAGGGATGTCTTCGACACGTCGGTTACAAGGTCGGTCTTGCCTAACGCGGCTTGCTTGGATGCGTCGGCCACCAGGGCTATCCCGTTGGCGATGGAAATCCCGGAGCCGTTCTCAGGGTGACCAATTTGCATCGTGTCCTTACGTGCGAATACCTCCCAGCCAAGCTGCCCGCCGCCCGCCTCTTTGAACATCCAGCCGCGTTGGTCGCGCAGCATAATGGTCGCGTCAAAGCCGAAGAAGAGCTCATAGGCATCGTCGAATGAGCTCGCGAGCGTCGCATCATAGACGAAATTGACGTTGTTGGGATACTCGATAATCGCCTGTACTGTGTCCGCCACGTCGCGCCCATCGTCGTATTGCATGATGGCGGCATGAGCCGAAACGGAAACGGGAAGTCCCTTAAAATACCAGGTTGCGGTATCGAACTGGTGAATACCCACTTCTCCCAGGAGGCCGCTGGAGGTCTCCCGCTTCAGGCGCCAGTTGAGTTCCGCCTCTCGTTCCGGAGTTCTCCAAGCCTGGCGCCATGACGTCCACTTGTGCCATTGTGCGCGTCCCCCCATGACCTTTCCAAGCACGCCGCTCAGAATAAAATGGTTAACGTGCTCTGCCTGGGCATTGCACCGAACCTGGAGACCGGGTTGGAAGATCTTCTTGGATGCCATTCCCGCCTGGGCGATAGCTTTTGCTTCGGCCAGGTCGTGCGAGAAAGGAGCTTCGCAATAGACGTTCTTTCCGGCCGCGATCGCATCGAGAGCGACTTGCTTGTGCTTGTGTGAGGGGGTGGCAATGAAAATGGCTTGTATCGCGGGATTGTCCAGAACTTTGCGGTAGTCGCTCACGAATTGTGCCGAAGGCACCAATTCCTGGGATTTCCTCACAAAGACGGGAGAGTCGTAAGAATCGCAAATCGTGGTTGTGCGCGCCTCGGATCCCATCTTGGCGAGCGATTTGAGAATCTCGCGTCCCTGCGGCCCAAGGCCGATGACCCCGCACGTTACCGCAGTCTTGGGTGGCCCGGCGGGCGCGACTGTCTTGGCCTGTGGTTTGTTGGCGCCCTGAGCTACAGCGGCGATCTCCTCACCCGTGAGCGCGATGCCGATGGAGGTCGCCGTCAGCCCGCGAAGAAAGTCACGGCGATTGATATTTCTGATGTCGGTCATATGCCTTCCGGAATGTGAAATCGGTGGTGCGAAACGCTGCGCCGGACGGAGAAAGGCAAGGTAAAGCCGGGCGGCATTGACGACCCACAGTTTGAACGCTTTTAGTATACACTGGAACGCCGTAAAATCAAGGTGAATGGAACCCGTTCTACAGGCATCCGGCGAACTTCGCCGCCGGCATTTCATTAGAAGCGGGTTCGGGCGTAATGTTACACGGTGAGGCGTGAAGGGTGAGGCGTGGCGTAAAGGGCTCAGGCACGATGAATGCAGCCTGCTGACAATTGCGCCCGCGAACGCAGAGCTAAACTGAAGGTAACCAATGTTGCCTTGCGCCGTTCACAATTCGCCGACGCTGAATCAAACTTGACGAAAGAAACGCGGCCCGGTTATAATCGCGTATCAATATATTGTTCGAACTCATTTTCTGCAATAATCGGAGGTGACGGAATGTCTAAGTCCTTACTGTTTTTCGTATTGGTTATCCTGGTCTCTCTGCTCGGCGTAATGTCGTATCTCACGTCTCCCCATCCTCCCAAACCGCCTGACCCGGCGGCAAAGGCCAGGGTGGCAAAGGCCGGTCAGGAGCAGATGACTCGCCAGATGAAGCAGCGCCAGGAAATGATGGCGCAAACGATGAAAAAGATGAATAAGATTGAAAAACAGAAGGCTGTTGCGGAGAAGTCGGCGAGTGCTGCGAAAAAGATTACACCAGGCTCGATCAATATCAGTCCTACCTGGTTCCACGAGCGGCAGTCTGGGACAGAAGGTATTCAACAGGCCCAGAAGGAGTTGGAGGAAGCCAAGAAGCAACAGGCGGCGGAGCTGAAAGCCATGCAAGCCTCCGGTAGTCTTGGGCTGACGGCGCCGGTCGCGGAAAAGCCGCACCCTTAGACCGCCTGCCACTCTCAGACATTATTTCGGGGCGGCCACGAGTTACTGCGGTCGCCCCGTTCGGCGTATCCCCGGCCACCTCGGAGCGTGAAATCGCGGAGCACAACGATGCCCACCTCGGATACCAGCAGCCTGTTCGACGACCAATCCGATTTCGTCCGCGAAGAGCGGGCGTCGTATGCCGGAATGCCGCTGGCGGCTCGCATGCGTCCGAAAACGCTGGACGAATTTGTGGGCCAGGAAGCCGTCGTCGGTCCGGGTACGCTCTTGCGCAAGGCCATCGAGGACGACCGGCTAAGCTCGGCCATCTTCTGGGGACCGCCCGGATGCGGGAAATCGACGCTCGCCGCCGTCATCGCGCGCACGACGAAGGCGGCGTTCGAAAACTTCAGCGCCGTCACTTCCGGCGTTCCCGAGATTCGAAAGGTGATCGAGCGCGCCCGAGAGCGCCGGGACAAGCTTCGCCAAAAGACCATTCTCTTCATCGATGAAATCCACCGCTGGAATAAAGCCCAGCAGGACGCCCTTCTTCCGCACGTGGAGGACGGAACAATCGTTCTCATCGGCGCAACCACCGAAAACCCGTACTTCGAAGTCAATGCACCGCTAATCTCCCGCTCCCGCATCTACCGGTTCGAGCGCCTGCCGGACCAAGCCATTGGAAATCTCCTTCAACGCGCTCTCGAAAACGCCGAGCGGGGATTCGGCCGGCTGGAAGTCGAGATCGAAGAAGACGCGAAAAACCACCTGATCGAAATCTCCGGAGGCGACGCGCGGAATGCCCTCAACGCCCTGGAAGCAGCCGTGCGCGCGGCGGGAAGTTCAGAGGGCGAGAGTGGGAGAGTGGGTGAGGGGGAGATGCGCACATCGGAGACTTCAACCGATCGGCCCTCAACCCTCAACCCACAACACTCGGCCGTCAACCATCAACCATCAACCATCAACCATCAACCA
>JBGPOG010000414.1:0-4653 GCA_041487935.1 Chthonomonadia bacterium
AAACACTTGGAGATCTCTGGCTGGATTTCGAAGGCCAGGAAGTCTTCTCAGGCTACCGCCGAGAGCTGGATCTGGATACCGCGACCACCACCGTTGAATACTCAACCGACCGCGCCAAGTTCAGCCGTGAGTTCTTCTCCTCGTATCCGGACCAGGTAATCGTCATCCGCCTCGTTAGCGAACGCCGTTCCGAGTTGACATTCTCCGCCGGACTTACCCGACCGCAGAACTTCGAAACGACTGTCGAGAAGCGCGACCTGACGATGCGCGGCCAACTTACAAACGGCCAGGGTATGAAATACGTCGTCCGCCTGCGGGTTCTGTCGCAAGGAGGAAAGGCCAGCGCTACCGCGGGTACCATCCGGGTGGATGGCGCCGATTCCGTGACGCTGCTTGTCGCCGCCCACACAGACTACCAGGGTAAGCATCACGAACAGCTTTGCCTCCAACATTTAGACCGAGCAGCGAAGAAGTCGTTCAAAGAACTCTTAGATGCGCATGTGAAAGACCACCGGAGGCTGTTCCGCAGGGTTTCGCTCGATCTCGCGCCTTCAGTTACGCGCAGAGAAGATCGCCCCTCGGACGAACGTCTCGGTAACTTCCGCAAAGGTGCGAACGATCAAGGTCTTATCGAGCTGTATTTTCAATACGGTAGATACCTGCTTATTTCCAGCTCGCGCCCGGGCAGCCTGCCTGCTAACCTGCAGGGTCTCTGGGCGGAGACGATCAACACTCCCTGGAATGGCGACTATCACCACAATATCAACGACCAGATGAACTACTGGCCGGCGGAAGTCTGCAATCTTCGCGAATGCCACCGGCCGTTCCTGGACTACATCGATTCACTTCGGAAACCCGGTCGCCGTACGGCGCAAATCCATTACGGAGCGAAGGGCTGGGTCGTCCACACCATTTCCAATATCTGGGGATTCACATCCCCCGGTGAGCACCCGTCGTGGGGACAATTCCCATGTGCCGGAGCGTGGCTTTGCCGCCATCTCTGGGAGCGCTATCTGTTCAACGGCGACCGCAAATACCTGGAGTGGGCGTGGCCGATCATGAAAGAATCGGCGCAGTTTTATCTTGATTTCCTTGTCGAAGAGCCAAAACACCGTTGGCTGGTGACTGCCCCGTCCAATTCGCCTGAGAACCGCTTCCGTACGAAGGAGGGCGTGGAAGCGAGCGTCTGTTACGGCCCAAGCATGGACGAGCAGATCTTATGGGATCTTTTTACCAACTGCATGACGGCGGCCAAGGAGCTTGGCGTGGACCTTGAATTCGCCGCCAATCTCGAGAAGGCCCGCGGTCGCCTGGCCCCGCCTCAGATCGGCAAGCACGGCCAGCTCCAGGAATGGATCGAGGACTTCGACGAGCCCGAGCCGGGCCATCGGCACATGTCGCACCTCTTCGGTCTTCATCCCGGTCGCCAGATCACCCTGCGCGGAACACCGGAGCTTGCGAAGGCTGCCCGAATTTCCCTGGAACGCCGGCTGGCAAGCGGGGGCGGGCACACCGGCTGGAGCCGCGCCTGGATCATCAGCTTCTGGGCCCGTTTGGGTGACGGCGATAAAGCGCTCGAGAACATCAACGCGCTTCTGGCCAAATCCACCTTGCCGAACTTTTTTGACGACCATCCGCCCTTCCAGATCGACGGAAATTTTGGCGGCTGCGCCGGAATTGCCGAGATGCTGCTCCAAAGCCATGCCGGCGAGATTCATCTGCTGCCGGCTTTGCCCAAAGAGTGGCCTAACGGCCGCGTTGCCGGGTTACGCGCCAGGGGCGGATTTGAAGTCGATATCACCTGGCGAAACGGCAGCCTGCAAAGCGCGACGATTCGGTCAATGCTCGGCAATCGCTGCCGGGTTCGAGCAAGCCGGCCCGTGAATCTGGTATCGGGAGGAATGGCTCAACGAAATCCTAAAGATCCAAACGTCCTGGAATTCGACACGACCAGAGGCTCCAGGTCCGTTGTGAAGTGAGGTGTGGAATCATTCACAGAGGAAACCGGCAGCCGCCGGGCGAAACCTCTGCCGATCCGACTTGTATCGTCTCTCTTAAGGAGAAACCATTCTATGCCAGGACGCCCCGTGGCCTTGGAAGACCTGCTCCGATTTCAACTCGCAAATGATGCACAGATCTCGCCTGATGGCCGGCGGGTCGTCTTTACCGTCAAGAGGATCGATGTCGAGAAGAACAAATACCGCTCGCGCCTCTGGATGGCGGAAGAGAGCGGCGAATCGCGGCCATTTACCGGCGATGGCCATTCCGATTCCGAACCGCGATGGTCGCCGGATGGCCGCCAGATCGCCTTCGTGAGCGACCGGGACAAGCCGAAGTCTCAGATCTATATCATCGGAGCGGACGGAGGCGAGGCGCGAGCCTCTACGAATTTAGAGGAAGGGGCTTTCAAGGGTCTATCCTGGTCACCGGATGGCTCCAGAATCGCGTTCCTATATAGAGAAACTCCCGCGCCATGGCGCGAGGAGGCGCGGAAGGAGCGAGAAGAAAAGGAGCTATCGCGACCGGTACGCATTCACAAAAAGCTGTTCTACCGCCTGGACGGGTTTGGATATTTCGATGAGAGCTACTGGCAGATCTACGTCGTTAACGTGGCGACCGGAGAGACGAAAAGGCTCACGGACGAGGCTCATTACCTCGGTGCGCCAACCTGGTCGCCGGAAGGCACGACGCTGCTTTTCAACGCCAACCGCCGCGAGGACGACGATCTTCATGGGAACTACGAAGATCTGTGGACCATTCCGGCCGGCGGGGGCGAGATAAAACAGATTCAGGCGCCGGCCGGGCCGAAACAGAATCCGCGTTATTCTCCGGACGGAAGGACCATCGCGTTTGTAGGTCATACCGATCCGGATGACACCTGGGGCGGCAAGAATGAGCGTATTCTGCTCGTCCCGGCAGGCGGCGCGCCCGAGGCCCGCGATCTTACAGGACCAAGCGACAAGCACGTCGGCTACTCGACCCTGGCGGATTCGCACGAGGTTGGCGGAGGCTCGTTGGTCCATTGGACTCCGGACGGAAAGTCGATCTATTTCCCGGTTAGCGAGCGCGGAGCGACCCGGCTTTACCGAGCGGGGGTCGATGACGGAAGGCTAGTTGCACTGACGCCTGATCGGCACGAGCTAGGGTCATTCAGTCTGAGCGCGGATGGAAACTTCATCGGGGCAACGATGGGCAGCGTGACTGACTTTTACGAGGGGCAGATCTGGCGCCGAGCGGGTGACGGGATCGAGCTGCAATGCTCATGCGCTGTAAATAGCGAGGTGCTCGCCGAAGTCTCATTGCAAATGCCCGATACGATCGAAGTCCCCAGCACCGATGGAGTGAGCGTTCAAGCCTGGCTCATTCGGCCGGTGAGCTTCGATGCGGGGAAGAAGTACCCTTGCGTGGTCTATGTACATGGCGGCCCGGCGATGCAGTACGGCGGTCAAGCCGCGCCGATCCACGAGATTCAATGGCTCGCGGCAAATGGCTACGTTGTGATTTTCTCGAACCCGCGCGGAAGCAAGGGTTACGGCGAAGCATGGTGCGAGGCCATCAAGGGAGATTGGGGAAACAAGGATTGGGAGGACGTTCAGGCGGTTGCCGATTACGCGGCAGAACTGCCGTACGTCGACCGGACGATGATGGCGATCATGGGCGGCTCGTATGGCGGTTACATGACAGCCTGGGCGGTTGGGCACACTGACCGCTTTGCGTGCGCCATCGCCGACCGGCTCGTCAACAACGTTCACAGCATGGCCGGAACGTGCGATTTCCCCTGGGAGCACGGCAAGTTCTATAAGGGAAATGCCTGGGACGATCCCAGCGACCTCTGGCGGGTCTCACCGCTCAAATTCGCGGGGGAGATCAACACGCCGCTCCTGCTGATTCACTCGGACGGCGATCTTCGCTGCCCGGTCAGCCAGGCGGAAGAGCTCTTCGCGGCGCTGAGGCTCCAGAAGAAAAGGGTGGAGCTCGTACGCTATCCCCCGGAAACCAGCCACGGCCTATCCAGAAACGGCCCTCCAGACTTGCGGATCGACCGGTTGAAGAGAAACCTGGCCTGGCTGGATAAGCATTGCAAGGGATGAGTGGTGAGGCTACTGGTCAAGGACCAGAGTCATCTCGATCCTCGTCGAACTGCGTTGCGTTTGGAAACTATTTTGCAAATGCGATCCACGACGGCATTCGGGTCGCGTTTAATACTATGCTGCCAAACCCGAATGACACGCCAGCCGGTTCCACGGAGCCTTAGGAAGTTCACTAGATCTCTGTTACGGTTCTTTGCGATTTTCGCGACCCAGAATGGCGACAACGTGCCCTGAATAGTCCGAAACTTGTACCCATGCCAAAAATCGCCGTCTATAAAGACCGCAACGCGTGCGCGGGTGAATACGATGTCCGGTGTGCCAGGAATTTCTCGTAGGTGTTTGCGAAAACGGAATCCACGCTTATGTAGCAGAGATCTGATTAGAACCTCCAGGTTCGTGTTTCTGTTTTTCACGCGCGACATGCAATACTTTCGCTGATCTGGCCGCAGGTTGTCTGCCATCAGCGACACACCATTCGGTAGTGGGTACCGTTTTGCGCCGAGACGTTAGCTTTCGTTGCGTTGTTCAATGTCGATGTCTTGGGGACCAAGACCCTGTTTTC
>JBGPOG010000415.1:0-4640 GCA_041487935.1 Chthonomonadia bacterium
ATCCCTACGGGATGACGTAGTTGCCGTGTCTTCACGGTACGAGCCACACAAAAGCCCATAGAGCCTATTTTGGCAAATGGCGCAGGAAACCAACTTAGGCCGGCCAATGAGCTTGGCCGGACCGTAAGGTTGTGATTGAACGTCAGTTATCTTAGCTCAGTCGTAAGTTTTTCGAGGAACTGCTCCACTGTCATCGCTCCAAGGTCGCCCTCGCCGCGTTTCCGCACGGACACGACGCCGCCCTCGACGTCGCGCTTGCCCACGATCAGCATGTAGGGCGATTTCTGGACTTCAGCCTCGGCGATTTTCTTACCGACGCGCTCGGATCGAGAGTCGATCTCGATCCTGACACCCGCCGCTTTCAGTTTCTCTGCTATGGCGGCTGCATAGTCCACCTGGCCATCGGTGATCGGAAGGATCATCACCTGGATCGGCGACAGCCAAAGCGGGAATGCGCCGGCAAACTGCTCGATCAGCAGTCCCATGAACCGCTCCGTGCTGCCGGTGACGGCACGGTGAAGCACGACCGGCGTTTGAGGCTTACCTTCTTCATCGATGTATTGGCAGCCCATCCTGGCCGGCTGGATGAAGTCGACCTGGATGGTTGAGGCGGTCCATTCGCGGCCAAGAACGTCTTTGGTTTGAAAGTCCGCCTTAGGTCCATAAAACGCCGCCTCACCGGGGGCTTCGAAGTACTCGACCTGATTTGCGTCCAGCGCGCGCCGGAGGGCGTTGGTGGCTCGAGACCATTTTTCGTCGTCGGCCACGTATTTGCCGCCCGGCTCTTCGCCGCGAAGCGATAGGCGAACGCGGTAGTCTGAGAAGCCGTACCGTGTGAGTACTTCGCGAATCAAGCGCAGCGCGAGGCCGAACTCCTCTTCCACCTGGTCTTCCGTGCAGAAGATGTGGCAATCGTCCTGCGTGAGCGCGCGGACGCGTGTCAGGCCCGTCAGCTCGCCACTCTTCTCATACCGATATAGCGTAGCGAACTCGGCGAACCGGATGGGAAGGTCGCGGTACGATTTTATCCCGCTGTGATTGAAGAGCGTCATATGCGAAGGGCAGTTCATCGGCTTGAGACGATACGTAACCCCGCTTTCGTCGTCGATCATCGGCGGAAACATAACCTCCGAGTACATTTCCAGGTGGCCGCTCTTCTTGTACAACTCCTGGCGCACGAGATGCCCGGTCCATACGTGCTGATAGCCGTATCTGCTCTGGACCTCGCGGACGTAGGTTTCCATCGTATGCCGCAGGATTTCGCCCTTTGGAAGGAACAGCGGTATTCCCTGCCCTACCTCTTCCGGCGCGAAGAGGAATAGGCCGAGGTCCTTGCCGATCTTGCGATGATCGCGCTTTTTGGCTTCTTCGAGTCGATGAAGATAGGCGTCCAGCTCTTCGTGCGAGAACCATGCCGTACCGTAAAGACGCGTCAGCATCTTATTCTTCTCAGTGCCTCGCCAGTAGGCCCCCGCGGTGCTGAGCAGCTTGAAGTGCTTCAAATGGCCCGTGCTTGGGACGTGCGGACCTCGGCAAAGATCGATCCAATCCCCCTGCTGGTAGAAACTGATGGTCTCGTCTTCGGGAAGATCGCGGATCAGTTCCACCTTGTATGGTTGATGGCTCGATTCGCAAAAAGCAAGCGACTCCTCGCGGCCCATCTCCTTGCGTACGATTGCCAGGTCGCGCGCCGATACCTCGCGCATCTTTTCCTCGATGCGAGGGAGATCGTCTTCGCGGATCGGCTCCGGCAGATCGAAGTCGTAGTAAAAGCCATCCTCGATCGGCGGTCCGATAGCGTACTTCACTCCGGGATACAGCTCGCCGACGGCCTGCGCCATAAGGTGGGCGGCCGAGTGGCGAAGATCGTAGTATTTGTCGGTTTCGCGGCTCATATCATTACTCCCAATAGGAATCGTCCTCGTCCTCGTACTCGTCCTCGTAATCGGATTCTTAGGACCGACGACGAGGACAAGTACGATTCTAAAATAAAAACGCCACCCCTATTCACTTGGGATGGCGTCCGTTCGATGGCTTACGCTGACGGGTCAACGCCGCCGGCACGAGCGGACGCGGGCGCGCGTTGTATCAACCAACGCTTGCGGAGCCTCACTTGGTTGCCGGGATTTGCCGTTCATTGGTTTCATTATGGGCAGGATCGAGTGTAGCTGTCAAGTTGGACTGGTTTAGATAATGGTGTTCAGATGGTGTTTGGACCGATTGTATTGGTGACGCCGGCAAAGGCCTCACCACTACTCATATCAATTGAGGACAATTACTCTTTCGAATGTCTGCTAGCGCCCCTTCGGTCTTTGCGAATGCTGCGGCGGCGCCATCATTCTGCCGGGATCGAACGGCTTGCCATCGAGCGTCATGTTGCCCGGCTTCTCTTCCATAGACTTGAACTTCCAGCCGCTCTTGGTCTTCTCGAGGTCGTTGTGAGCCGTGCCGGTCATTGCCATGACGTGTGTTTTGCCCTTGGGTCCCATGCTTCCCATTTTGTCCGTCATTTCCGATACGCCCGTAAATGAAGTGTCCACAGAAGCGGACTTCCCTTTAACATCGACCTTGACTAACTTGATCTTGAACTTCTTGAGCTTGGAATTCGCCGACTCTTGCTTCATCTGCTCCACCAACTGCTTGCCGTCGCGGATTTGCCCGTCCATACCCTTGGCCTTGAAATCGGCCGTTTCAAGCGCGAGCGTGCCTTCCGGTTTGTTTGCCAAAATCGCCTTTGCCAGCTTATCATAGAGGCCCTCAATACCTTTGCGATCGTCGGCAAGCGCCGGATTCGTGAGAGCGATAATGCTTGCGACCAGGCCGGCAAAAAGCCCAAGTCGTTGTTTCATGAATGTCTCTCCTTCGGTGAATCGGTCCGCAATCGAACCGTTATGGCTTGGTAAAGTTTACAGTTCCAACGGCAGTTGCGCCAGTGGCGAACGTCACGGTAAAGTTACCATTGATAGTGGCCGCCGTCACGGTCGCCGTGTAATCCAGCCGTTTGAATACGGGGTTCGGCACGTTCGTTGATATCGCTGTCAGACTGCCTGAGCTATTTCCGGACAGGCTGACATTTCCGAAGGCGGACGACGGCTGGTTGAGAATGGTTACGCCATTTGCGTCGTAGGTCCCATTGAAGGTCTCGTCCGCGCCAAACGCCCCGCCAAGTACCGGCCCGTCCATGTGGAGGACAACCTTAACGGTGTGCGCAACCTGGTCCACGGTGATGACGAGAGTCGCATTTCCACTCGTTCCAAACGTATTATCGATCCAATGCCCGCTCCAGCTTCCGGCGATGCCGGTAATAGCCAGGTTCGCGGCGCCAGGTGTGACGGTGACTGCCGCCGTGCCTTTGGTTGTTCCGTCCGAAGCGCTCGTCGCGACGACGTGGTACGTTCCGGCGGCTGCCGGGGCGGAGTAGACTCCGGAGGCGGAAATCGTTCCGCCTCCGGCTTCCTGTACGCTCCAGTTGACGTTCGTGTTGGACGCGCCGGTGACCGTGGACGAAAAGTCCTGTCCCGCGTTTGCATCGACGGTGGTTGTCCCTGGAAACACCGACACAGCGATGCCCCCGCCGCCTCCTCCTCCGCAACCTTGAAACAACGAGTACAAGACTCCAATAACGAGCCCGAAAACGCACAGCTTCAGCACCTTCATCCGTCATTCTCCTTTTCTGTTAAGGTTAACCTAATGCTGCGCACGATCGAATTTCGCACCGGGTCAAGTACGGTGTGCGCACCAGAATACGGCATTGGCGATTATCTTTTGCACCGTCTCATTGTAATAAGTAGGTATGGTCTCGTGGCCAGGGCGGAAGTAGAAGACACGGCCGATCCCGATCCCTTCGCCGATACCCTTCCCGGGTCCACTGGTGAAGTTCGGATCTTTGCCTTTGCCGGCAGTCCAACAGAGGCCGCTCGGGAAGCTGCGGCCATCGAGCGGGAAGAGCGATTGAAGCACCATGGTAAGCGGAGGAGGAACGTCGAATGGCGCCCCATAGTACTCTTCGTGGTCAAGCTTGAAATTCTCAATTCCCCGCGCGATCGGGTGCCAGGGCGCTGTGACGTAGATCTCCTCGGCTTCCGGCGGATCGTTTTCCCTCCAGCCGCCCTTCAGGTGCCCGTGTCCGCCGACCACGGCCTTAAAGGTCTTAGAATAATGGGCTGAGTGCAGCGCGATGAAACCCATTCCTTCTTCGTGAACTCGCTTGACGACCCGCGCGACGGTCTCGTCCGACACCAGTCCGTGACGCATATGGCCCCACCAGATCAGAACGTCGGTATTTGCGAGCGCGGCGCTTGAACATCCCTGTTCCGCATCGTCGAGGTTGGCGACGCGGGCTTCGATCTGCCCGCCGCCAAATTTCACAATCCCCTCGGCAACCGCTCCATTGATACTTTTCGGGTAGATCGATTTGGGAGCGTGCGACGGGTTTTCATCCCAAACAAGCGCGCGCGCGACCTCGGAATCCATGGTTGGCTTCTCCCGATCATGTTTCTTTTATTCCCGGATTCCACATCCCGGGCAGTCTTCCCTGCCTCACTAGTGTAGAAACTCAATAACGTCATTACAACGTCAACAACGTCGCGAAACCGTCATTCCGAGCACTTTACCGCGCCTAACGCGGCGTTGAGCGTAAG
>JBGPOG010000416.1:0-4628 GCA_041487935.1 Chthonomonadia bacterium
AGTGGCTGTTACCGTTTGGCGCGCTTTCGAGCAAATGGGGCTACCCGCTGCTTTACACATACTCGCTCATCCTCGCCCTCGTTTGCGGAACCGCCGGCCTGCCCCACATTCTCGTTCGCTTCTACACCAACCCCGATGGCCGCGCGGCCAAGCGGACGACGCTCTGGGTGATGGTATTGATCGGCACGTTCTATCTCTTTCCACCCATCTGGGGCGTGATGGGGCGTTCCGCGATGCCCGAACTCTACGCCAACAGCGCACACGACCGCGTAGTCATCGCACTGCCGACCGTACTTCCGAACAAGCTGCTCGGCCAGGTGCTGAGCGGAATCACCAGCGCGGGGGCGTTTGCGGCGTTCATGTCGACCTTTTCCGGCCTCCTCGTCAGCATGTCCGGGGCGCTCGCGCACGATATCTACGGCAAGATGCTCCGGCCCAAATCGACCCCAGCCCAGAGGCTCAAGGCGTTCAAAATCGCCGCGGTGATTTTCGGCGTGATCGCCATGTTCCTTGGCTACCAGGTTGAGACGTTCGACATCAACATGATGGTAGGCTGGGCGTTCGCGATTGCCGCCGCGAGCTATTTCCCGCTGCTGCTCCTGGGATCCTGGTGGCGCGGACTGACCAAGTACGGCGCTGCCGCCGGGATGCTGGCCGGCGGTTTGCTCTCTTCTGGAGCGATCGTCGTTCACATGCTAATCGAGAAGAAATACCTCGATTTGGAGCTCAACGGCTTGATCCGAACTGTACTGGAACAGCCCGCGATCTGGGCGGTGCCGATGTCGCTTGGCATCATGTGGATCGTCTCCAACCTGACTTCCCGGCACGTCCCGCACGACGTCCACCTTAAGATGCTCCGGCTGCACGCACCCGAGGAGATGGGCGTGAGCCGGGACTACATCGAACATTAATTGCGATGGCCAAGTACCGCTGGAAGCCAATAGAGGATTTGCCGTCGAACTGGAAAGAGAAGGTTAGCGAGGAGCTAACGAGTAGCGCTCGGGCGTGGGACGAGGTTATGACAAAACTGGAAGGCTCCGACGCGCTCAAGCATTTTAATGATCGCCTTCGGCGGGAGTGGGCAATCGAGACCGGGATCATCGAGGGGTTGTATACGATCGATCGGGGAACGACGGAGACGCTGATCGAACACGGGATCGTGGCCAGCTTAATCGCGCACGATGCCTCGGATTTACCGGCCGAGGAGATCGTAGATATCGTCGGCGACCACCTGGACACACTCGAAGGAGTCTTCGACTTCGTTGCCAGGCGCCGCGAGCTTTCGACCGGGTACATCAAGGAAATGCATGCCGAGCTCACGCGCCATTTACCATTCGTAATGGGACGAGATCAACTCGGAAGACGAACCGAAACCGAGCTGATTCGCGGGGATTGGAAAAAGCGTCCGAATAATCCGACCCGGCCGGACGGTGAGTTGCACGAATACTGTCCGCCCGAGCACGTCCAATCAGAGATGGATCGCCTCATCTCTATGCACTTGACCCACGCGGACGTACCGCCTGAAATAGAGTCAGCCTGGCTGCACCATCGGTTTACACAGATCCACCCGTTTCAGGACGGCAATGGGCGGGTAGCCAGAGCCCTCGCATCGATCATTGCGATTCGGGCCGGCTGGTTTCCGCTGGTTATTCGGAGGGACGACAGAGCAGAGTATATTGAGGCTCTCGAAAAGGCAGATATAGGGGACCTATCGACACTAGTATCGCTGTTCGCTCGGTTACACATGAACTCGTTCATCAATGCACGGATTCTTGGTCAAAGCATCTTGCGTGAAGAAGCGATAATTAACGCGATCGGCAAGGAGCACAAAGCTAAAGGATCACCCCCTCCCATTGAGTGGCAGCGCGTGTTCACTCTATCGGAAACGTTGAAGGATCAGGCTACAAAGCGTTTGGAAGATACAGCGCTTAAGGTAAGTGCTCAGTTCGAGAATTCTCAAGACCAAAATACCCCAGTCATCGAATACGTGGCTAAGGATGATGACCCCGTCGTCCTCGGTCAAATCGAGCGATGGAATAATTGGCGACAGAATTTGCCGGACAAAGATAATCCCCCTTCTTCACTTCGATTGCGTTTATTACTGAATAGACAGTTTACGATCGTGATCGTTTTTTACTCGCCAGGTGCTCCTTTTCGAGGTATGCGGTGCGCGTCAGCG
This sequence comes from Chthonomonadia bacterium, assembly GCA_041487935.1. Lineage (GTDB taxonomy): Bacteria > Armatimonadota > Chthonomonadetes > Chthonomonadales > CAJBBX01 > JBGPOG01. Next base: position 2,180 of record JBGPOG010000416.1, read on the forward strand.
TTCCTATCTGTTTCGACAAATGATGAAAATCAGCCAGACCAGTGCCGTGTGTATGACACTATCTCGTTTAGTTTTGATGTCTCCTTCGATGATGACGAGGTTTTAATCAGGCGGAACTTTGGCAGTTGGCTTGACGGGGCCATTCTCCAGGCGCTGGGACTAATACGCACTCTAAATTGATGGCAAGGGTCTTTCGTACCCTTCAAAGTCAACTCCGCTGAGCACGATAGCTAGTGTAGTGTCTCAATAACGTCATTACAACGACAACAACGTCGCGAAACCGTCATTCCGAGCCGCCTTTGCGAGGAACCTGCTTTTCCTTCAAATTGTAAGGCTGATATAGAGACACTACACTAGTCCGCACTCGAATCTAAGGACCAATCTGAGGATAATATGTTCGTCACCCAGCTAACCTGTTTCGCCTGCGGCAAGAACTATTCGCCGCACCAGTTAATCAATGTCTGCTACTGCGGAAAGCCGCTCCGGGTGGATTACGACCTGGACGCAATTTCGCGGCGCCTTTCATGCGACGACCTGAGAACGCGAGACCGCGCGCTGTGGCGTTACCGCGAAGTGCTGCCCCTGCCGTTCGACGTCGATCCCCCTACTCTTGGAGAGGGCGGAACGCCGCTTATTCCTGCCGATGCTCTGGCAGACTGTTTGGGTCACGACACAGGGAAACTACTGATCAAGGATGAAGCGGTCAATCCAACCGGGTCGTTCAAGGCTCGTGGGATGGCGGTTGCCGTGGCGATGGCGAAGCTTCTTGGCGCGAAAAAGCTCGCGGTGCCCTCCGCTGGAAATGCGGGTGGTGCAATGGCGGCCTATGCAGCGCGCGCCGGAATTGAAGCCCGCGTTTTCATGCCGATGGATGTCCCGATGGCGAACCGGTTGGAGTGCGAGATAGCCGGAGCAAACGTCACTCTCGTCGATGGGTTGATTACAGACTGCGCGAAGATCGTCGCGGAGCGCAAAGAGGCGGAAGGCTGGTTCGACGTCTCCACCTTAAAAGAGCCGTACCGCGTCGAGGGCAAGAAGACCATGGGATACGAGATCGCGGAGGATCTCGATTGGCAGCTCCCGGACGTCATCCTCTACCCCACGGGCGGCGGAACGGATTTGATCGGCATGTGGAAAGCGTTCGACGAGATGGACGCGCTCGGATGGATCGGCCCCAAGAGACCTCGAATGGTAAGCGTTCAGGCGGCGGGATGCGCCCCGATCGCGCGAGCCTTCGATGCCGGCGCCGCAGAAGCGGGCACGTTCGAGAATGCACATACCGTCGCATCGGGGCTTCGGGTTCCGCGAGCGATCGCGGACTTCGTGATGCTTGATATCCTTCGCAAGAGCCGAGGAACTGCCTTGACGGTAACCGATGAAGAGCTGATGGCCGGGGCGTACGAGCTAGGGGCGGCCACCGGCATCGCAGCTTGCCCGGAGGGAGGAGCTTGCCTGGCGGCGCTGAGGAAGCTGGTTGTTAGTGGCTGGGTCGCATCTGATGAATCGGTTGTGCTGTTCAATACCGGCTCCGGTGTTAAGTACGCGGAGGCGTTCGAAAAGTATGCAAAAGCGCGTCGCTAAACACGAAGGCACGAAGGCACGAATATCTTCGCGCGCAGGCCGCGCGCATCGAGCGGCGGGCTGACATACCACACAAATGCGGGCCGCGTCGCATTCCACACCCAAGCGCTGAAAGAGAATATAAGATAATTATCCCTTGACATCACGTTGTAGACATGATATAATGCAAGTAACAAAGCAGGAGGATAACCATCATGCCTACAAAACAACCGGTTCCGCAATCGCAACGCTACAGTTTCCTAGACTTCCAGCGCGAATTCCCGGATGATGCTTCCTGCTTGTCGTTCATTATGCGCAAGCAATTCCCGAAAGGCGTTGACTGCAAGAAGTGTCACAGGGTCACAAAGCATCATCAGCTAAAGGACCGCCCGGTATTCTCTTGTGACCGTTGCGGAACTCAGATTAGCCCAATGGTCAATACGATCTTTGAACACTCCTCCACGCCGCTTAGAACCTGGTTCCACGCGATCTATCTAATGAGCGCGACCCGTTGCAGTATCAGCGCAAAGCAGATACAGCGAGAATGCACGGTAACCTACAAGACCGCGTGGCGCATGTTCAATAAGATACGTTCACTCCTGGACGAAACCAACGACGGCAAGCTCTCCGGAGAAGTCGAAGTTGACGAATCCTACTTCGGCGGCAAGGAAGCGAACAAACACGCTATCAAAAAGCAAAATCTCGGTCGCGGCCCGGTCTGTAAAACAATCGTCGGGGGCGCGGTTGATCGCGGAGGGCGTGTGCGCGCTCTCAAGGTTCCGAACACTGAGTCGTCAACGCTTATTCCGTTCGTCAAGGAACACGTTCTCCCCGCGAGTATGATCTTCACCGATGAACACCTATCATACCGACCGTTGAAGGCTAACGG
>JBGPOG010000417.1:0-4628 GCA_041487935.1 Chthonomonadia bacterium
ATCTACGAGACCTTGGATTCTTCACTGATCGCAGCGGAAGAAACAGTGTCGAAGCTCAGCCAACAAAAACGCGGTCTCATGCACGATCTCCTTACCGGCCGAGTCCGCGTAAAGGTCGCGGAGCCCGCAAGCACCTAACCCATGTCCGAGTACTTCCACGTCGAAAAGCCGTTTCTGGACCAGCTCGCTGCGCTGGGCTGGACGGTTGTCGATCAAGGACATTCGTTTATCCCGTCAGATCCCGCTGCCAGTTTGCGCGGGAGCTTTCGCGAATGGATTCTGCCGGAAGTATTTCGCAATTCCGTCCGCGCGCTTAACCGAACACTTGATGGACGGGAGTGGCTCACGGACCGGCAGCTTGACGACCTGCGCGACCAGTTGGTGCGCCACCCCAGCCGCACGCTACTCGAAGCGAATGAGGAAGTCCAGAAGCTGCTGTTTAAGGCGCAGGTGGATGTGAACGAGCTCACGGGCGAAGCCGATCCCGTGGCGAAGTTGATCGACTTCGCGCACCCGGAACGGAACATGTTTCACGCCGTCAACCAATTTCGAATCGATACGCCGGGATGCGTGAAAGCCAGCATCATACCGGACATCGTGCTGTTCGTGAATGGCATTCCGTTGGTCGTGGTAGAGGCCAAGATAGGCGATGCAAATACGGCCAATCCGATTCACGAGGCGTTCGTCCAGCTTCTGCGCTACCGCAACGCGCGCCCGGAGACACTCGCCGCCGGGCTGCGCGAAGGCGAGCCGCGGCTGTTCTACTCAAATCTGTTGCTGATCCGCACCTGCGGGGAAAAAGCGGAGCTCGGCACCATCACCTCCGGGCACGAGCATTTTCAAGCGTGGAAGGACATCTGGCCGGAGAGCCGCCGTAAATATAGTCCGCCGCTGGGCGTGGAGCGTGAACAAGAGCGCCTGATTCAGGGGCTGCTGGCGCCCGATACGTTGCTCGACGTGCTGCGAACGTCCACGGTCTTCATGGATACGGACGACGGGCGGCGCGTGAAAGTAGTGTGTCGCTACCAGCAGTATCGCGCGGCTCGCCGGATTGTGGAGCGGTTGCGGAAGGGGAAGACGGCACTGGAACGATCCGGCGTGGTGTGGCATACGCAGGGTTCGGGCAAATCCCTGACGATGGTTTTCTTGGCGCGAATGCTGCGGGCGTCGGAAGACTTGGCGGACTACAAGATTGTATTGGTCAACGATCGCGTGGACCTGGAAGCGCAACTCTCGGCCACCGCGCGGCTGATCGGCGGCAAGGTGAACATGATCGAGAGCACGGCGGATTTACGCGAGCACCTGGGCACGGATGCATCCGATGTGAACATGGTGATGGTCCACAAGTTCATGGAGCGAAGCGAGGCGTTACCGGAATCGCTCAAGCAGGCGTTGGGCACCGTGGGCCGACCACCATCGGCGGAGAACTTCGGAGTGGTGAACCGCTCGGAGCGGATTCTCCTAATGATCGATGAGGCACACCGCACGCAAAGCTCGGACCTGGGGGATAACCTATTTGAGGCGTTTCCGAGCGCGACGCGGATCGCCTTCACCGGCACTCCGCTAATCACCGAGCAGCACGGGACCAGGCGAACGGTGAAGCGGTTTGGCGAGTACATCGACACTTACAAGCTGATGGACTCGGTCGAGGACGGGGCCACGCTTCAGATCCTGTACGAGGGACGCACGGCCGATCCGGCAGTGAAGGATAAGCACGGCCTGGATACAAAGTTCGAAGATTTATTCCGCGAACGCTCGGATGAGGAAATGGCGGCGATCCGTAAAAAGTACGGAGCGTCGGGGGATATTCTGGAGGCAGAGAACCGTATCGGCGCGATCGCGCTCGACCTGGTCGATCACTATATCGACGACATTCTGCCGGATGGGTTCAAGGCGCAGGTGGTCTGCCATTCGAAGCTGGCCGCGGTCCGGTATCAGAAGGCGATCCGGGACACGCTGACGGAACGACTGGAGCGGGAGAAACTCAAGGCAAAGCCCGACGCCGAACTGATTCGGCGCATCGGATTCCTGAAAGCGGTAGTCGTCGTGTCGGCGGATGCCACGAACGAGCTCGCGGTGATCACCGCGGCTCGACGGGAAGCTCGGACATGGAACGCCGTGGCGAACTTTTGCAAGCCGTTCGATTTCGACGATCCCGAGAAGGAATTAACTGGCATTGCATTTCTGATCGTGTGCGACATGCTCTTGACGGGCTTTGACGCTCCCGTGGAGCAGGTGATGTACATCGACAAGCGACTGCGCGAGCATAACCTATTACAGGCCATCGCCCGCGTGAATCGGGTGGCGAAGGGGAAGCAGCGCGGGTTCATCGTGGATTACATCGGCCTGGCGAATCACCTGGCCCAGGCGCTTTCGATTTACAGCAGCGAGGACGCGCAAGATATCCAGCAAGGACTGAAAGACATCCTCACGGAACTCCCGGTCTTGGAGGAGCGATATCAGCGGCTGCTGCAGCACTTCCGGTCGGCGGGTATTGCGGAAATCGAGGCGTTCGTTACCGGGAAGCTGCGGGACGCGCAGGCCGAGGTGGCTGTAGTCCATGCAGCCGCAGGCGCCATGGAGGATATTAAGCTTCGTGCGGATTTCGAAGTGTACTTGAATAAGTTCCTCCAGAGTCTGAACCTGATCCTTCCGCACGAAGCCGGGCACGCTTATCGGGGTCCAGCTCGTCGGTTTGGGTATTTGCTGCGCATGGTGAAGGAGCGGTATAAGGACGACTCGATCGACATCTCGGATGCCGGCGCCAAGGTGCGGGCGCTGATCAACGAACACCTGATCGATTTGGGGATCAATCCGAAAATTCCTCCGATAGAGCTGCTGTCGCCGGATTTCCTGGAACATGTGCGGAAGCACTCGGGTGGCGATCCTGAGGCGAAGGCGAGCGAGATGGAGCACGCGCTCCGCAAACATTATACGATCCATTTCGACGAAGACCCGGCCTTCTATCAGCGTTTGAGCGACAAGCTGGAGAAGCTGATCGAGGCGCACCGGGATAACTGGCAGGCGCTGGCAGAGGGCTACGAACAACTCCGGCGCGAGGCCGAGGCAGGCCGTACTGAGACAGTCGAGGGGTTGACCAAAGAGGCCACTACCTTTTACGACTACGTCGTGCGCCTGGCCTTCGATGGGAACGGTGTGCCCGCCGAGCATTTGCCTCGCCTGAAAGCCTTGATGAACCGCGTTGTTGAGACTTTGCAGGACACCATCGGCATCATCGACTTCTGGAAGAAGCCCATTGAGGTGAAGAAACTTAGAGGTAACATCGACACTGAGATTCTGCTTGCGGGAATCCCACAAGTTACCGAGCGGCACGAACGGATCGCTGTGGAGATCGTGAAACTTGCCGAGAAGAGACACAACGAGTTGACCCGATGAAGAACACCGCGACAAAAATCGCCTACGAGCTTGTGCGCAGCCGTCGCAAGACGGCGGATATCGTCATCGAACGGGACGGCAGCGTCCTGGTCCGGGCACCCGAGGAGGTTGCCTCGGAACGGATAGAGGATATCGTCGAGTCCAAGCGCTATTGGATTTACAGAAACCTGGCTGAATGGCGGGACCTGAACGCGACACGGGTTGTGCGGGAGTATCGCAACGGGGAAGGATTCTTATACCTTGGCCGCTCGTACCGCCTGCTGCTGGTAGCGGGCCAGGAACAGGCGCTGCTACTGATGGGCGGGCGTTTCTGTCTACGCCGCGACCTTGTGGAACGAGGCGAGATCCCCGCCGCGAAAGCTGCTTTCCGTGACTATTACGTTGCCCGCGGCCTGGAGCGGATCTCTCGCCGAGTGGATTACTACGCCCCCAAAGTGGGAGTTACTCCCTGTGGAATCGACGTGCGCGAACTTGGTAATCGTTGGGCCTCATGCTCGCCAGCCGGCAACCTCGCTTTTCATTGGAAGTGCATGATGGCCCCGGCGACGATCATTGACTACATCGTCGTCCACGAGCTTTGCCATTTTCACCACCTGGACCACACGGATGCTTTTTGGAACGAGGTGGACAAGGTCCTTTCCAATTATCGTGAGCGCAAAGAGTGGCTCCGCAAAAACGGCGCCGCGATGGACGTGTAGGGACCGAACGCATGATCGGCGGACTTGAGCCGATCTCACAAGAACGAGGATGAATGTCCGAATCTGCAATCGATAACGAGTTCCGCAAACGGTTCTGGAAACCAGAGGATCCGCGACCCGATGATGAACGTGATGAGTACCAGCGTGATAGGGCGCGAATTCTTCACTCGGCTGCGTTCCGCCGCCTTCAGGCTAAAACCCAAGTCATGGGAGTCGGCGAAGGAGACTATCATCGCACTCGACTAACCCACTCAATTGAAGCGGCCCATATTGGCGAGGGCGTCCGTTCGATCCTGGAACGTCGCTACCGCAATAATTCAGAGATTTGCTCGTGGCTGCCCTCAACGGACTTGGTGCTCGCGGCTTGCTATGCTCACGATCTTGGTCATCCACCTTTTGGACATGGCGGCGAGAAGGCCCTTCATGTTCGTATGGCCGATTTGGGCGGATTCGAAGGTAACGGCCAAACGCTTCGCATTCTCACTCGCCTTGAAAAGTACTGGCAGCATAAGGGCATAAATCCAACAAGACGAC
>JBGPOG010000418.1:0-4616 GCA_041487935.1 Chthonomonadia bacterium
CGGAGGTTTCAGGGACACCGACTGGCCTGCTGGACGATTCGGGAGCAGCGAATCCGGATTACGACTTCCGGTACGACTCGTCGTTAGGCGGTTACATTTTCAATCTGAGCCTGAAAGGTTACTCGCCCGGGATTTACGCGATCCACTTCACAGTAGCCGCTGATCCCATTGACCACGTTCTTCAGTTTCAGGTCAAGTAGCGTACGCCTAAACGCCAGCCCTGCAATTTGCCAATTCCAAAAGCTGATTTGGGCACACCGCTGAACATACCGCTACGAAGCAAGGAGGGGAATATTCAGGCGGCCTCGCCACAACATCTGAGGGAGGCCGCCTGTTGCACGTTCGGTCGGAAACTCGGAGCTTGTCAAAGGACCTGAGTCTTGCCGGGGACCGCCATCGGCGCAATAGCCAATGGGCCATTCCAATCCAGCTTTGCAGGGTAGAGGTTCTCCTGAGACTTCGATATCTGATCCCAGGTTATGGCGGCGCCGGTATATGCCGCCATGCGACCCATGAGGCCGGCCAGTGTGCTCCGCGCCATCCGTTCGGAGTCATTAATCGGCGTGTTGCTGCGGATCGCCGCAAAGAGGGCATCGTGTTCCAGATGATACATGCTCTTCTTGGGCTCTTCAGTCTTCCAATTGACATCTCCGGACATCGAAGCCGAGGCGAAGTGCACCGTGCCTGTCCCCCTGGCGCCGACTACGTAATCCGTGTTGTCGTTATACGGGCAGTTGGGAATCTGCCGCTGGGCCATTGTGGCGCGGGTTCCGTCCGCCCATTCATAAAAGACATCGATGTGGTCGTAAATATTGCCCTCGTTGTTCGGAATGTCCCTTCCGCCCGTTGCAACGCAGCGAACCGGGGGAACATCCTTCATAGCCCACATGATTTTGTCGATGCTATGGCATGCCTGCTCGATCAGGCCGTCTCCGCCGAGCCAAACGAAGTTGTACCAGTTTCGGATTTGCCACTCCACATCGCTTATTCCGGCCGGGCGAGCGGCGGCAGGCGGCATCGGTTTTACCGGGCTTGTGAGGTAAGTGGCATAAACGTGGCGTACGGGGCCGATAGCGCCCTCTTGGAGCCGTTTGTAGAATGCGCGGTGCGTGGAGGCGTACCGGTAACAGAATCCCGAGACAAAGCACTTGCCTTTCCCTTGCGCCGCCTTCACCGCTTCAAGGGCGGAACGTACTCCGACCACGTCGGTACCCAACGGTTTCTCGGCGAAAATGTGCTTGTTGGCTGCGACAGCGGCCTTTAGATGAACCGGCCGAAAACCGGGCGGCGTGGTCAAGAGGACCACGTCCACTCCGCTGTCGATCACTCTCTTGTACGCGTCGAGCCCCACAAACTGAGTGTCTGGTGTCACCTGTATTTTGGGCGCAAACTCCGGCTGCGCCATGAGGTTCCTAAGGCCGTTTTCGATCGGCCCCTTGAAGACGTCGCCCATGGCGGTGAGCCGGGCGCCCGGATCGGCCTGGAGCGCATCCCCGGCAGCCCCCATCCCACGCCCGCCGCAGCCTATGAGCCCGATCTTGATCGCGTCCGAGCCTTGCGCGAACGCGTAATTGCCGGTGGCTAGAAGCGCGGCCGTGGCGCCGGCAGCCGTGGCGCCCTTGATGAATTCGCGTCTGGACGAGGCGCTATCTCTCGATTCATTTCCGATGGACATTGTTCTCTCCTTTGCCACGACCATGCGGTGCGATTATATAACGTACTTGCAAGTAATGCCTGTCAACTAATAATACTAATAATCCGGTCGCAAAAGCATTGCCCTCGAACGATCCGGGGTCCTTAATTACTGCCAGCCGCAAATACCATTTACTCTTCGGAAACCGCAGTTCAGTTTCCTCCCAATTGCGGGTCTATCTTTTTCACGTTCCAGGCGCATTGTGCTTCGACCGTTGGCTTGCAAGATCAATTAGCTCGAATATGCGTCTCATTTGGTCGCGCGAAGCAGCTTGCCTCCGCCAGGTGGGAGACGCAATTCCGCTACCTTGCCTCGAATTCTCAACCATTTCCTCGTTGTTGCGTCGAAGATCTCAAGCAGTTTCGGACCAATAATTCTTGCGGTCACCTCGCTCTTGTAATCCAGGTTCACCACCAGGACGTGGCTCGCCTTATAGCCTTTGCCGAAAGTGCCAAACAGAAGGCCACGCTCTGTCACCATCGATCCCTCCGAACCCAGTCGGAAGGCGGCGTCGGCAGGCATTGGTTCGCAGCCCGGCTCCTTCATAGCGGTGTGATACACCCCGAGCGAGCGCAACGCTTGCAGCTCCGAGACGACTGCCACGAATTCCCGATTCAGCGGCTTGACGGCGTCGTAGAGCACAGTCGGCGTTCCATCCGCGAGGGCCATTCCACCCTGATGATTGGCCGCGTTGTAGACGTAATAGCTGATGCCCTGCGCCCCGTACGCCGCAGTCGTATAAACCAGGTACCGCATTTCATCCGGTACGGGCACGCGCACAGCCGGATCCCATGAGCTGGCCTGCACGATATTCAGGAACGGCGCGCCTGCTTCTTGCGATGCCTGGCGGACCATCGCCAGATTGAGGAAATACTGGGTAAGGTCGTGCCCTTTCATGTACTGGTAGTTGTCCCAACTCAGGATCATCGGCTTGACGGTATCGATAAACTGCCGCAGGTATTCATGGTACGCGGGGACGACATCTCCCTTCGTGCCAAGCTGCTCGTTTGTGGCGTAGGTCGGGAACAGGTTGATGTAAGGCATGTGCGCGGGGTCGCGTTGGCGAAGATAAGCGGTTAGCTTGCCCAGTGACGGAAAGGTCGAAGCGGACGGCTCGTCGATGATGTAGTAGCTGTAGAACGCGGGATGGCTCTTGACATGGTCGATCAACTGGTCTAGTTTCTCTGTCTGCGCGGGTGAATCCAAGGTTGTAGGCGTCAGCAGGCCGTCATGCACCATACCCCGCAGCCCGAACTTTTGGACCAGGTCCAGTTGGTCCGGATTGCACCATACGACGTTGAATCCGCCTTCGGCCATTTGACGGGCTACCTGCTCCGTCATCGCAGGTCCGGCGTAGTACGTGACGATAGGCGTCCCCACCCGCCATTTCGGGTCCCGCTTTGTCGGGACGCCGATATCGTGCAGAACCTCGTAGGGCGGTTCGTAAGCGTCGTGGCCCAGTTCTCGTGAGGTGAAGAAGTTGAAGAGATAGACTCCGTCCGCCCGGGATTCGAGGAGCTTTGCCGCGGCATCGCGGTATTCGCCCGCCGTGAGGTTGTGCCGCCCGCTCCCTTTCGTACACTCGATGCCGCCGTAGACCGGGACCCTTTGGATCGCCTCTTTCCAAAGACCGATCGGCAGGTCGCCCCGCTCGTGGAGGAACTCGGAAACGACAACGAAATCCAGCCATCCGCGCTTTACCCAACCCGGCACGTCGCAGCCGAGCTTCAGCGCGGTCTCAGGCGTGGGAGGCGTGCGCCCGAAGTTCGAGGGGACGCGCGCGGAGAGAATCAGACGCTTCTTTCGCTCCTTGCCTATCCGGTCGAGCGCCTTGCGAATCCGCTCCACCAGACCGTCCATCTTTGCCACTCGCTCTTCCGCGGAGCCGTCCTTGAAGAAGTTCGGAAAGCGGTTGAAGTCTAGCTCCAGTCCATCGCAATTGTAGCGGCGGACCGACTCCTCGATGAGCCGCGCCGTGTAATCGCGCACCTCCTCGCGGCCAAAGTCGAGCGCCCCATTGCCCAATCTGCAGTCGGGATGCTCCTCCCAGAACTGAGTACGCAGGAAATCATTGCCGTGCGCGTCGTTCATGCGGAAACTGATGAACGCCTCACGGCCCCGCCGCTTCGCCTCGGCGAGCATGATGGCGTAGGGGTCGACCCCCGCGTCATAGAACGACTGAAAGTTCCGGATGAGTTGGCGCTCGGAGGCCGGCCACTTCGCCCGCTCCTCCGGAGTCGAACGCGCGCCGCGCATCGTGCCGACCTTGGTGGGGTAGTAAACCACCTGCGCATTTATGCATACCAGAAAGGTGTCGACCCGGCTGCCCTTGTAGGCGATCTCTTCGATCAGGCGCTTCAAATCGGCCACATTCGTAGCTACCGGTTCCTTGCTTTTCGCGCGGGTGAAAAGGCACGAGTCGCCGTCGAGGTTGTAGAGCACCCGGCGAGTTCGACTTCGCGGTTGCTCGCGTGCGAGCCGCCCTTGCGCTGGTGCGGCAAGTGCGGAGTAGATCGTTGCCGTGCTGACTAGAGTTAGGAGTAAGACAACCAGGAGTCTGATGCGCATACCGTTAATGATACCTGCTCAACTCACGCAGAATATCTAATTGCGTGAGGCATCCACGTCTAGAAGCGTGATGAAAATTGACCGATTGTCGCATGGCGAATGAATTCGCGCCTAAGAAGTACACAATGTCGGCCTCCGCCGACTATCCATTCAGTGTCCGGAGGGACACTTTGCGTCTTTCGCAGGCGCGGTTTTAACCGCCGGACGGAGAGTCGCATGGCGAATGAATTCGCGCCTAAGAAGTACACAATGTCGGCCTCCGCCGACTATCCATACAGTGTCCGGAGGGACACTTTGCGTCTTTCGCAGGCGCGGTTTTAACCGCCGGACGGAGAGTCGCATGGCGAATGAATTC
>JBGPOG010000419.1:0-4609 GCA_041487935.1 Chthonomonadia bacterium
GACACGGCTTATTCGACTGGGCCAGGATGCCGACGGCAATTCAATTCTCACTCGTCCGGGTGAAGATACGATCTACGTGGTGCGCAAATCGAGAGCCGTTTCGGACAGTTATTGGCTGGCCGATTATCCGAGCATTTACCATTGGCTGCTGATGGAACATCCGGAAGACAGGGCGTAGATATTGCTAACGCTTATTATAAATGCCCAGATAATGACGATGAACCCGGATCGCCCAAGTGCATGGGGCCTGCTCATCGAGAATGGACGGATAATCGACATCATGCCGGATGTCACCATTCGCGAGTGGGTTGGAATTGACCGGGCGATAGACGCTCGAGGCCGGCTAGTTGTGCCGGGCTTCAATGATTGCCACATGCACATCTTGCCGTATGGGTTGGACCTGAGTAAGGCGGATCTTTCCACTGACGCAGGAGTGCGAGATGTGCCAACGCTTTGCCGGGTACTGCGTAAATGGGCCGAAGCAAACCCGCGGAGTGAATGGATTTTAGGCAGTCGGTACGATCAAAACACTTTTCCGGGGGCAAAACACCCAACGCGAAGTGAATTGGACGCGGCTTTTCCCGATCGACCGGTCTACATTCGGCAAATCAGCGGCCATGCAGCAAGCTGTAACAGCATCGCATTGAAAATGGCAGGGGTCACTCGCGAAACTCCCGACCCCAAAGCCGGCGAATTCGTCCGCGATTCCGCGGGAGAGCCAACCGGGGTCCTGCTTGAGAGCGCGATGGAATGCGTCGCGAATGAGATCCCTAAGCCGGACCGCGCTGAAATGGCAGACGCTATCGTTCGAGCTAATCGAGCGCTGATTGCGAAGGGAATTACGTCTGCCTCGGACTTGATGACGGGCTGGTTGGACTTGTCCGGAGAGATCGCAGCCTATTGGCAGGCATTTGAAGACGGCGCTCGCGTGCGCATGACAGCCTACCCGCATGCCCCGGCATTCGGAGGTCCGGATATGCTTGCGAGCCGGAGTGAATTTGCCCTCATGAACGACTTCGAGAAAAATGATCCGGCTCCGGGATACGGGGGCTTTCGGCTTGGCCCGATCAAACTCTTCTCGGACGGAGCTCTCACGACACGCACCGCCGCCCTTCGCGAACCGTATGTCGACGGAAGTGGATTGGGAATGCTGCTTCACGAGCCTGGCGATCTCAAAGAATACGTGCGCTCGGCGCACAAGGCCCAGTGGCAAATCGCTGTCCATGCCATCGGAGATCGCGCCATCGAGCTGGTTCTCGATGCTTATTCGGAAGCTCAATCGACGCATCCCAGGCCAGGGGCGCGCCATCGAATCGAGCACGCCATGCTGCTCGACGACGGCCTCATCCGCCGTTTCAAGGAACAGCAGGTTGTACCGGTCGTCCAGCCGGAGTTCATCGCCCGTTTGGGAGACGCATACGTGCTGGGGTTGGGAGAAGAGCGAGCTGCCAGACTGAACCCAACCGCTTCGCTGCAGAAGGCGGGTATCGGCGTGCCGTTCAGCTCTGACTGCCCGATCGTTCCCGGCGCGCCGCTCGACGGCATTCGCGCCGCCTGCCGCCGCACCACTCCCAGCGGCCGCTTGCTCGGACCGGACGAGCGGATTACAGCAGAGCAAGCGATCCGAAACTACACCTATTCGGCGGCTTATAGCACATTCGACGAGCTTAACACGGGTTCGATCCGCCCAGGACTTCGCGCCGATCTCACGATACTGGATGGGACTTTGGAAGACCCCGGCAGCTTGTCGGTCGCCGCAACCATGATCGGTGGTGAGTTCGTCTACGGTGGGGAGATATTCCAGTGAGAGCAATCCTCGCCCTGGAAGACGGAACGACGTATGCAGGGGAATCGCTGGGCGCGCCGGGCCGCGCTTACGGCGAAGTCGTCTTTAATACCGGCATGACCGGTTACCAGGAGATCCTCACAGATCCATCCTACGCCGGCCAGATCGTCTGTCTTACTTACCCGCTCATAGGCAACTACGGCACCAATGAAGAGGATTTCGAATCCCGCCGCGTTCAGGTCGAGGGGTTCGTCGTTCGAGAATCGGAGGAGATACCCAGCAATTGGCGAGCAGGAAAATCGTTGGATCGCTTTCTAAAGGAAAGATCCGTCGTCTCGATCAGGGGGATCGATACGCGGGCCCTAACTCGCAAGCTCCGGATGCACGGGGTGATGATGGGCGCGATCTCCACGGAAGAGTCTTCCCCGGATATGCTCGAACGGATCAAATCATCTCCAGGCTATTCGGGCATCGACTTTGTGCGCAAGGTGACGGCAGAAGAGCCATACGAATGGCCATTCGAAGGTTCGGCGAAGCATCATATTGCGCTCTACGATTGTGGAGTCAAATTCAACATCATGCGCAGCCTGGCCAGGGTTGGCTGCCGGACGACTGTCTTTCCGTGCACGGCGCCCGCCGAACAGATACTGGGGCGCAACCCTGGCGGCATTGTGTTATCACCTGGACCAGGAGATCCTGCGCTTCTGGGCTATGCCGTGGAGACGGTCAAGAAGCTCTCGGTCAAGAAACCCACCATGGGTGTCTGCCTGGGCAATCAGCTCCTGGGCTACGCCTTCGGCGGCCGGACGTTCAAGCTCAAGTTCGGGCATCGAGGAAGCAACCATCCCGTGAAGGACCTTACTACAGGCCGCGTCTACATCACATCGCAGAACCATGGCTACGCGCTCGATCCCAATGAACTCCAAAACGGGATGGAGGTTGCGCAGGTAAACCTGAATGACGGCACGGTCGAGGGACTGCGCCATCGTGAATTGCCGATCTTCTCGATCCAATACCATCCGGAAGCTTCGCCGGGGCCGGCAGACAGCAATTACTTTTTCCAACAGTTTGTAGATATGATCGAAGGAATCCGGAGCCGGGATTAGACCGGCATTTTTGATGAATGAGCAAGTCAGTTACACATGTTTCGCAGATCGTGTACGTTCCGGACGAGGAACTGCCGGCCGGTACCGCCGGCCATTCAGGCGCCGCTGCCGGCGCTGCGGCCAATCGCTTCACTTCCCGCCGTGCGGCATTGATCAGCGTCGTCGTCCTTGCCGTGGTGCTGATGATCGGCTTGCGCTCGTACCGGCTTGAGACGGATCCTTATCCCTGGCTGGATTGGAGCGCAGGTCTGCTGACCGATGAAGGGTTCTACATCCACAACGCCCGCAACGTCGCCATCTTTGGCCATCCGCGCACGGACGAATTCAACAATATGCTGCTATCACCGGTGCTGCATTTCGCGCAAGTGGGTGTTTTCCGGCTGCTCGGCGCGGGATCGGTCCAGGCGAGACTTATATCTGTCGTGAGCAGCCTCTTGACTCTCATCGTCTTCTTTGCCGCGATGAGGCGCGGCTTCGGTATTCGTGTTGCGGCCACGGCAACAGCTTTCCTCGGCCTGGATCACACGAACCTTCTGTTCAACCGAATGGCTCTCATGGATACTCCGGCGGCGCTCCCGGCTGTGCTTGCGTTCTACGCGTTTGTGAGGGCGACGACGGGTGACGATGGACGATGGACGATGGACGATGAGACCGTTCCGAGCATTCCACTGGCGACCGAAAGTGACTCCGAATCGCCCAATCGTCTATCGTCCAAGGTCGATCGTCGAATCGCCTGGTTCTTCATCTGCGGAACGTTCCTTGGCTTGACCATTGTCTCGCGATCCCTCTGCGCCTATCTCTTGCCCGCGCCGTTTCTGGCGATTGCGTTTTCCTTTGCAGGACCGATCACCTTTCGGGAGAAGATATGCCGTTGCCGGCGGCAAATGAAATCGATTTTGGCCGGTCTCATCGTCGCGATCTTCATCTACGCTGCAGTCTGGTATCTCCCAAACCGTCGTGAGATCATGGCGATGAACCACCACTATCTCACCAAGCAGATCCTCCCGGAATCCTTTGGCCATCTGGTTCAGAATTTGCAGCACTCGGTATTCGGCGATACGAGAGGTATTGCTCCGTACCTCTTCCGCCACACACCGGCGTTGTTTCTGCTGGCGGTTCTAGGCATCGTCTTCTTGCGGACCAGTCAAAAGAGTGGGAGAGTGGGAGAGGGGGAGAGAGGGAGAGCGTCTGGCGACAAGTCCGAACAAGAGTTCGTCGGCAGCTCGGCTTCCGGTCTCAAAGAATCAGTCCTTGTCACCTTGTCGACAGGTCACCGTGTTACTCAGTCTCCCCCTCGCCCCGTCGTCCCTTCTCCCTCTCTTGAATTCTATCTCGCCTCCTGGCTCCTGGCCGGTTGGCTCATGCTTTCGATCATTAGCTATTCGCCTCACAGGTATTACGTAACGACCTATCCGGCGCTCGCGGCTCTTGCCGGTATAGCCCTCTGGAAACTGCCTGAATTATGGACATCGTTCTGGGCGAACGCTCAGCGGGCCCGAGTGATTCGCGGAGTCGGCATTTGGCTGATCGTCTACCACCTGGTCGAGACGGTCATCCACCACGATGGCGTTCTGCCGGACTTTGCAACTGAAGTGGAGCTGTACGCTCCAGCGACGATTTTGGCCTGGATGGCAGCGAGATTCACGGCCGGCCGGGTCCGCGCTGAAAGCAGCCACATCGACCGGGACGGAACAGCCGGCAACCTGCAAATCTCTCA
>JBGPOG010000420.1:0-4602 GCA_041487935.1 Chthonomonadia bacterium
ACACTACCACATGATGGCCGCCCCGAAATCCGAGGCGGCCATCAACCTATTTACGGACAAGGGAGCGGAATATTCCGCTCCCTTGTCCGTAAATAGGTTGATGGCCGCCTCGGATTTCGGGGCGGCCATCATGTGGTAGTGTCAGGCGGCTACAGTCTCCAGATTGGCCACTGCGGCCTCGGAGGGCGCATAGCCCAGTTCGCTAAGGATGTCGCTGGCATCCGTCTCCAGAAGCTCAGCGACGGCTCGGACAAACTCCTGCGAAGGGATCTCGGCCGCGCCGAAGTCATTCCAATCCGTCATGGGGGATTCCATCATAAATACCTCACCGTCGATCTCGAAGCGGAACCCCGGCGTCCCGCTCTTTAGTTGTAGAGGTAAGCAGTATATCACTCCCGGACGATTACGTCAATAAGTATTGAGACGGTTTTTTAGTGATTCTTAATCCGAAAGGATCATTCGTTCGTCCTCCACGATCAATTCTTTCGCCTCAGTCATTTGACGCCGATTTGGACATCTGCTACCATATGGTAGGCTGATCGATGCACTCGCTCGTCGCGCCGCCGAATGTGCTTGAATTGGATGGTGCCCTTAGGTGGATACACAAATGCGGATTTCCGACGCGAACAAAAATGAAATGGAGACGTGCAAGGGGGCTATAGACCGTATGCTTGTTAAGGCGCAGACCAAGGTCATAATTCCAATTCTTACTCTTAGCCTGGTTCGCGAGTATTGTAATACTGGCGTTTCGACGTTTTTCGACGCGATGGTGCGCAAGAACTATCAGTTTGCTGTGCTATACATGAAAGAGATCCTGGGTCATGACCTCCACATTATTGACGACACTTCAAAAGAGGTCAAGGACTACTTAATCGATATGAAGGTGCAATCGATCGTGAAGGCTTATCTCTTGAAGCTCACGCGGCAGTTCGAGGACGTGGAAGACAGAGAAAAGGTACTGCAAATAGTCTACGATAAGTTTCGACGCGAGTATTCGAGCGCAATAAGCTGACGCACAATTCGCTTACAGCGACTCCGCCTCCCAATTTCTTGTGAAACAAAAGTCAGTTCATTCGGTGCCGTTCAGAAACTCAAATCTTCTTCGACTAGCAAACCCAGGTCAATCGCTTTGCACAATAATGCCGGATGGGCACTCAGGTTGTGCAACTCGTCTGGTGTTGCAATTCCGAGTTCCCGGATGTCGAATTCCCGGCAGGCAATTTCGTACCAGTAATCCAATGGCTTGTTGTCACTAATGTCATCTGGGTATACGTGATTGATAATCACGCCACGACGTTCCACGATCGTTTCGGGTTCCGCATACGTCCAAGGCATTTTGGGTTTACCTCCTAACGCGAAATCAAGGGGCTGCAAAAGACCCAACTCGCGACCAACGATCAAATTCCGGAAATCCAGTTCACTATTGCAGGTTGACAATCCTCCGGGCCCACCGGAACGGCTTGATCGTCAATTACATTTCCGCTTGCCAACTTCAGTGTGGAGTTGTATAATACCGACATATGAATAGATGCTCATATATGGAGACGTTAAATGATCGTAATGGAAGAGCTCGATACCTGTGAAGTCCCGGCAGTCGACCCACAGCGGGTGCGCCGCGTTCAGGCCAAGATGACCGGCGAGCTGGCCGCGCAGCGGCTTGCCGAGATATTTGCTGCGCTTTCCGATTCGACGCGGCTGCGAATTGTCGAGGCGCTTGCGCTGGAAGAACTCTGTGTTTGCGATCTCTCCGCGGCGCTCGGCCTCTCGCAATCCGGCACGTCGCACCATCTGCGCACCCTCCGCAACCTGCGTCTGGTCAAGCACCGCCGCGCCGGGCGGCTGGTCTACTACGCCCTGGACGACGAGCATATCCAACGCCTATTCGCCCAGGGACTGGAGCACGTGCGGGAGGAGATGCCTCGCTCGCTGCGCGCCGCGAATGAGCCGGGTCGCGCAGCGGGACTTCCTTCCGAGGACGGCGCGAGATGACCACGCAAACTCTCAAGCTGCCGGTGATCCTGCCCAGCGGGGAAGAGTGCGACCGCTGCATCGCTCGCTTGCAATCCGAGCTGACTCGCATCAAGGGCGTGTCCTCCGCCGCCGTCAACAACGCGCGCACGACCATCACCCTCCGTTTCGACCCAAACATCGTAACCCTATCGTGCATCGAGACCGAGGCCCGCCAGGTAGGCGCCGGGCTCGCCAACAGAATCGACCACCAGACCCTGGATCTGCGCGATCTCGACTGTCCGGATTGCGCTTCGACGATCGAGAAGGCCGTCTGCATCCTGCCTGGTGTGCTGTGGGCGGGCGCGAATTTCGCGTCGGGGCGCATTCATGTCGAATATGAGCGCGGAGTCGCAACGATCGAGGGGATAACCAAGGCGATCGCGAGCTGCGGTATTCGAGCGTGTCCATTGACGCCTTCTCCTGAGGATGCTAACAGGAGCGCGGACAACCGGACTCCAGCTTGGAGGACCGCTCTGCTGGAGCATCGCAAAACGATCACGACCTCTGCCTGCGTGCTTCTTGCAATTTCCGCTTTGGCGCTTTCTTATGCCGGGCAGCCAAAGGCGGCGGTCTCGGCTTACGGTATCGGGGTTCTCGTGGGCGGATGGAGCACCGCTTCTGCCGCGCTTATGGCCGTAAGATCGCGTGCGATCGATATGAACGTGCTGATGACCCTGGCTGTCATCGGCGCTGCAGCGATAGGCGACTGGTTCGAAGCGGCAACCGTCGTCGCGCTCTACAACATCGGCACGATGCTTCAAGCGCTCACCATCGAGCGCACGAGAAAATCGATCCGTTCGTTGATGGACATCAGCCCCAAGCGGGCGCTCGTGCGCCGGGGGCGTGGTGAATATGAAGTCGCGGTCGAACAGGTGAGGCTTCACGAGGTAGTGATCGTAAAGCCGGGCGAGCGCATTCCAATGGACGGTGAGATCACATCGGGCGCATCCGCCATCAACGAATCCCCGATCACCGGCGAGAGCATGCCGGCGGATAAAACGGTCGGCGATCGCGTTTTTGCGGGAACGCTTAACGGCTCAGGCGCGATCGAGCTGCGCGTTGTCCACGTTTACCGCGAGACTGTCCTGGCGCGGATCATCCACCGGGTGGAGGAAGCACAGGCCCAGCGCGCTCCCGCGCAGCAGATGATCGACCGCTTCGCGAGCAAATACACGCCTGCGGTTGTCGGTCTGGCGCTCGCAATTGGATTGCTGCCGCCGGCCGCTTCCTGGGCGTGGGCCTATTTCCACGGTTCATCCATCCTGCCTGAGATCTGGAGCTCCTGGTTCCTCAAGGGGCTTTCGCTGTTGATTATCGCTTGTCCCTGCGCGCTCGTAATCTCCACTCCCGTCGCCATCGTCACTGCAATTGGTTCTGCCTCCCGGGCGGGCGTCCTCATTAAGGGCGGGGCGTTCCTCGAGGAGATCGGTCGCGTCAGCGCAATTCTCTACGACAAAACCGGGACGCTCACCGATGGCAAGTTCCGCGTCGAAGACATCGTTCCACTGGACAGCGCATCCTGTTCAGATATCCTGAAGATCGCCGCTGCGATTGAATTGCGTTCCGAGCATCCGCTGGCCTCCGCATTTCAGGACGCCGCAAGCCGGTTGAACGGCGCTTTGCCGATGGTCGACAAATTCCAGTCACTGCCGGGCAGAGGGGCGCGCGCCGTGTTGGGTAAGTCCGCATACCACGTTGGCGGCCCCTCCATACTCGCCGAGATCGGCGTATCGGATGAAAAAATCAGGCCGCACCTCGATCGCATTCAGGCGATGGGCAAGACCGCCATCATCGTAATGCGCGACCGTGCGCCCCTTGGGATCATCATCGTTTCCGACACCCCAAGAAAAGGTACCGCTCCGGTAATCCGGGAGCTGGAATCCATCGGGATCAAACATCAGGCGATGGTCACCGGCGATAATATCCACGTCGCAAGGGACGTCGCTTCATCCGCCGGCCTTTCGGAATTCAAGGCAGGTCTTCTGCCGGAACAGAAGCTGGAGCTGGTCCGCGTCTATCAACAGCTTTATGGCTCGGTCGCAATGGTAGGCGACGGCATCAACGATGCCCCTGCCCTTGCAACCGCAAACGTCGGCATCGTCATGGGAGCCGTCGGAAGCGATACCGCCATCGAAACGGCAGACGTCGCGCTTATGGGCAACGATCTCTCCCGCCTGCCGTATCTGGTCCGCCTAAGCCGCGCCACGACAAAGGTTATTCGCCAGAACGTGGCATTCTCGCTGGTAACAAAGGCGGTCCTTATCTCGGCAGCGGTTTATCCCGGCCTTCCGCTCTGGCTGGCCGTAGCCGGCGACGTCGGCGTCTCGCTGATAGTTACTACAAACGCGCTTCGGCTATCAAGATCGTGAACCCGGCGGGCGCTTGGCTCGTCAAATCACACAGGAGGTAATTGCAAAAGTCCGTACATTGTCATCCCGAGCGCCTTACCGCGCATTGCGCGGGGTTGCGGGTAAGAAACTGTCACAGCCCCCGTCATCCCGTAGGGATCTGTTTTTGAATTTGCAAGTTGACATTCATGCACTAAACGGTGAAGTTTCTTAGGAGACCTCATGTGCTGCGCACACAACCAAG
>JBGPOG010000421.1:0-4599 GCA_041487935.1 Chthonomonadia bacterium
CAGCCACCATCCGCAAACAAGCCTGTTTCTACGAAGCCGGCGAACCGGAAGTGATTGCTAACGCGCAAACGAAAATCGGGATTCACGATCCGACCGGCTCGGACATGTAATCACGCTCCGTTAAGTCCCGGCCCACGTGATGGTCTCCTGGTATCCTCCCGGATACGAATGACATCGGATGGTGGCAAAGACCAAATATCTTCAAGTTTGGCTTGGTCCGCTCTTTGCGGCTCAAATGAGCAGCCTAACAAAATGCCTCCGATACCTCTCGCGGCTCGACCGATTCCACACCCGCCATGCTCAAGAGGGACTTCGAACCAGCCGCCAATAGAATAATTGCGAGTACCTGCCGCACCATCGGTGCGAAGGTTGTGCCGAACACTCCGAACACGTTCTGCCCGAAGTGAGTTTTTAGCGTCTGCTCGATCCATGCGCGCTCCAGGCGGCTGAGAACGTACATGAAGATCGAATTCATCCCAACCACCACCAACGGGAACGCCCAGCGATTGCGACCCGTGAGGTCGGTCGTCCATTAGAACGCCGCCAGCAGCAGGCTCGCCCAGCCCGCGGAGAAGATCGTCCCGGAAGGCGTCCAGCCGAGGCGTCCATCGTCAGTCCCTCCCGATCACCGCATTCAAGAGCTTGCAAACTCCAAATCTTAAGACGTCCGTCACCGGCAGGCCCGTCTCTTTGGCGGTAATCTCGATCACCCGGCGCGATTCCCGTTCATCCAGATGGGAACAATTCAGAGCAACTCCCGCAACCTTCGATGCCGGTAGCGCGCCGCCCGCACCGGCTGTATACTCGTAAAGGGCGATGACTTCTTTCAACGGCGGAATCTTGACCCACTGCGCCCGCGCGATCGATTCCTTACCGGCTCGGTGCACGAGGATCATGTGCGTCGGCAACGTCCCGCGTACAAGCGTATAAGTGGCCGTTGACGCGGGATGGAGCAGCGACCCCTGGCCTTCGATGAAGAGGAAATCGTGTTCGTAGCCGGCGTCCATCACTAGCCGCTCCGCAGCGCCGGTTGCAAAGTCGATTCGTACGGCGTCGATCGCGATCCCTTCGCCGGCGATGGCAATACCGATCTGCCCCGTCGCCAGGAACTTGGAACGCAGGCCGCGCCGCTTCGCTTCCCGATCGAGCTCGATGGCTGCAGTCATCTTGCCGTCGGCCATGTCGGTGCCGACCATCAGCACTCGCTTCGCCGGGAGATTGCGGGCGCGGCCCATGCCGTTTTCCAGACCCGGCGGCTCGACGCGGATATCCCAGATGAAGCGGCCAGGCTTGGCCAGCGGAGCTAACTCCGGATCGTTTGCCAGCGGTCTATGAAGTCCGTTCACCAGCGACAGTCCGGCAGCCACCCCGTCCTTAACTTCCGCCCACCAATCCGCGGGCAGCGCCCCGCCGGCCGGGGCCACCGCCGGTACCAGAACATCCGGATCGAAAGCCAGCGCCTTACGCACGCTCGAGACGATCGGCGCGTTGCATTCGATCCCGGTCAGCTCCGCAAGATTCTTGCCCGCCTGCGCGCGATCGATGACGACGACCACTGGTGCAACCCCATACCTCATGAGCCCGAATCCCATCTTGCCGTAGGGACTGGCGACGGTATCGTGCATGAGGAGCGCCAGACGGTTGTCGGGAGTCAATTTGCAGCTCTCAGTTTGCATGGTTCAATTCGCGGCGGAGATCGATAGACCGGGCATATTTCCCGGAAGAACTCTGCCGCTGTCCAAGGTCAGGCCCGTAAATGGATCCGGCATCAAATTCAGATGGCTGTCCAGATCCAGATAGTCGGCAAATGCCGAAATATGGGCGCTGGCCGCGATTGCCAGCGACGACTCGCTCATGCACCCCATCATCACCTTCAAGCCATGCGCTCGGGCCGAATGAATAACACGTAGGCCTTCGCGAATTCCGCCCGATTTCATTAGCTTAAGGTTAATCCCGTGAACCCTTCCTGCAAGTTTTGGGATATCCCCGGAAACCCGGCAGCTCTCATCGGCAAAGATCGGCAGCGGCGACCTCCGGAATACGGCCGGCAGGTCCGCTTCCTGGCCGAGCGCGAGCGGCTGCTCCACGAATTCCACGCCTCGCTTGGCCAGCCATCGGATCATCAATTTAGCGGCTGCAACGTCCCATCCGCCATTGGCATCCACTCGCAGCGCCACGCCCTTGGGAGCGGATTCCTTGACGGCGGAGAACATCTCCCGATCCGCCTCGATACCATCCGGAGACCCAAGTTTGATTTTGAGCGCTCTGGCGCCCAAACGCGTAAGAATCTCCGGCACGCGCCGGCGTAGAACCTCGGGAGGATTGATTCCGATTGTCACTGAGGTTGGAACGATCGCTCGCCGGTCGGCTCCCAACAACTGATAAACCGGCAATCCGGCCCGCTTACCCAGCCAATCGTACAGAGCCATGTCGAGCGCGGCCCGGGCCGCGCGGCCTCCACCTACGTCGTTCAGACGCTCTTCGATCCGCTGCATTTCCCAAGGGGCTCGCGGCTCTAGAAACGTGTTCCATCGCACAAAGTCCGCGCGACCGGTTTCATCATCTTCCGGATCGTATCCAATGCTGACGGGCGCCATCTCGCCCATCCCGACGATGCCGTCGTGTTCGACCTGAACGAGCAGGTTCGTCGACTCCGCCGAAGTGCCTCGGCTGATCGTCAGCGGATAACGCTTCTTTACCGTTAGTATTGAGGTTCGGATTTGCATGTATCTAAGCGTGTTGTGGAACTGCGCACCTGCCAAAAATGCCCAACCGCAAAGCGATTGGGCGAAGCACCAACATAGATTTCACGTTATGTCGCGGGAAGTCCTCCGTGGTCGCTCGAGCAGAGTGCGGGTCAAAGTCGGGCACGAATATCCGTATTTCGCCGGAGGCCCTAAAAACCGTCATTCCGAACGATAGTGAGGAATCTGTTTTCGATCTTGGTACAACGACAGCCGGGAAGATCAGATTCCTCACTATCGTTCGGAATGACGGCTGGCGTGCTTCACTATGGGGGGATAGCAAATTGCCTTGTTTCGGCCCACGCCCGCTCTAGCCCTTGACAATTCAAAAATCGGAAACGGAGCCGCGATCGAACAGTGCCACCGTTTCGGCGTTGAAAAACACGGTCAAGCCGTATATGCCTACTGCCGTTCCGAACGGGAAGTTGAATAGATGGAGGATCGAGATAATGATGCCCCCGATGCGCGCCCACGGCGCCAGGTTCAATAGTCCCACGCCTACGGCAATCCCGGGAACGCTGATCACGGCGAGCACGATCAGCACGAACATTCCAATCGTGCCGAGCACCCCGAGAGCGGCGATCGCGTCATGTGGGGAAGAAGCTGCAGCAGCTCCGCCAATACCGAGAAACAACAGCATTATTCCGGCTCCTGCCAGAAGAACCACTCCGTTTAGTACAATGAGCAGCCAGGCCAAAATCGTTATGTGAGTTCGCATGAATGCCTCCTTATCTACAACTTTCCGAACGGGATACGAAGGGAAGATTGCCGCAGTTTCACACATCGCTCAGGTCGTGGCCCGATCTCTCACAAAACCTCATCCCCGCTCTCTCCAGTCCGAATTCGCACCGCCTCTTCCATTGGGAGAACGAAAATCTTCCCGTCGCCTCGCTCGCCGGTCCGCGCGTGGGTCAGGACGGTCTCCACGATCTCGTCCACATCCTCATCCCGCGCGATCATCTCTAACCTGACTTTGTGCGGCAGGTCGATCGTATATTCCGCGCCGCGAAACGACTCCCGCTGCCCGCCGTGGCGCCCCGATCCGCGAACATCGCATACGGTCATCCCGGTTACGCCAATCTCACCCAGGGCAATCTTCACCTGGTCGAGCTTCATGGGGCGGATGATGCACTCAATTCTCTTCACCTCCGCACTCCCACCACCCCCACGTACCAGTCCAAGAACGCATCCTTCTTCGGGTTAACCAGGATCGTCACGTTTGGCGTTCCTTCCGCCGGCCGGGTGAGACCGTCGTCTTCGACGACCACGCGCCGCTGGTCGACAGACGCAAATTCATTCCCGAGCGCATAGGCGACCGCTACAGGATCGAACAGCGTCGGCACATTGTTGCCCCAGAGATTCGTAAGAGCGGCGAGCGCATCCGTTGTGGGCGTGCCGTGAGCGAATAGCTTTTTCTGGCGCTCCGCGTCGAGCTGCATCATGCTCGTGGACTCCAATCCGGCCATCACGAGTGGAACTCCACTGCTGTAAACCGCACGGGCAGCTTGCGGATCGCATTTGATATTCCATTCAGGAATCGGGGTCTTCTGGCCGTTGTATCCCGAGAATACCGCGCCTCCCATAATGACGATCCGCTTGATTTTGGGCTTAACGTCCGGATAACGGGTGAGCAGATCGCCGAGATTCGTGAGCGGGCCGACAGCGACTAACGTCACTTCGCCGGGCGCGCGCTGAATCTCGCGGAGCATGAAGCTGACCGCATCTTCCGTCTTGAGCGATGCGGATTTGAACCCCTTCGCCCATTCGTACTGCCGGCCGATCTTGCCGGTCGGATTCGCTCGGCCCGCAAAGACCGGCACGTCCTTCCGCCCCATAACCTGCAGCAGCTTAGCCG
>JBGPOG010000422.1:0-4574 GCA_041487935.1 Chthonomonadia bacterium
CGGCCGGATCTCTGGAGGGTTGAGTCTGCCCGGTAATCGTAAATTCGGACTCCGTGGCACGGCCTCGGACGAGGAATTGATAGCCGAAAGCCAGGAAGAGGCACACAAGCCCAATTGCGAGTGCGAGCGTGACACCTTTGGAAATCTGTCCATCCGACGTGGATGCCGGTTCTTCGGACATCTGCAATCTCCGACGGCCGGGACGTTGTGCTGATTTATCTCTATACAGGTGATAATTTGATAGACGACCGCGCAAATCCTGCTTACTATTTTGAGGCGTGGCTTGCGCCGGTCTTCTCGCGAATCTGCGTCCCTCCAGAACCGGTTCGACCGCTCACGATCTGGACGGGCGTGCCGCGCCCGACTGCATGGTAGAGATCCTCGATGCCGGCGGATTTGAGGGAGATACACCCAAAAGTCCAGTTCACACGTCGATCGATCAATTCATCCTTACCGGATGGAACGCCGTGAATTCGGATCTGGCTCCCGGCCTCCGCATTTACGGGAATGCGGCCGGCGCCCTTTGCCGCCTTAAGTTTCCGAAGAGAGTCCGATGCCGGATAGTCCAGCCACAGGAAATATCCCCAGATTGAAGGCCGGGTCTTTACCTGGCCGTGGACCCCGAACGCGGAAGCCAACGGCTTCTGGAAGATGTCTCGTTTGCACTTTCCCAGTCGGGTTATTCAGAACCGGATCTCTCGTATTGCAGATCGTGCGGGTCGCGTTATGAAATCCGATTCGGCGAGCTTGCTCGACGTGCGCTGAGGAGGCTTGACAGGTCCTCACGGCCAATCTGCCTGGCGATTTCGCAAGCGGTTATCCCGTGCTTGCCCCGATCGTCGACCGGCGCACCATGCTCCAGCAGCAAAGTGACGATGCTAGTGGAGCCGGCGCTTACGCCCGCCATCAGTGCGGTCGTTCTCGCGGCATTGTGAGCGCCTACTTTCGCACCACGGTCGAGCAGCAGTTTGGCCATCTCCTCGTGTCCGGCTTCTGCGGCGGCAATGAGTGGGGTGCAAGCCTCAAGATCACGGCCGTCAACCCTGGCGCCGCGTTGAATGAGGGCAGCCGCAATCCCTGCAAACCCCTTCCTCGCCGCCCAGATCAGAGGAGTGCTGCCCGAAAGGTTGCGGGCATTCACGTCCGCGCCGCATTCTATAAGGCGAAGAACTGTTTCTAAATGCCCGCCTCTCGCGGCGGCGATGAGCGCCCGGTCGCCTGACGCGCTCATTGCATTAGCGTGTGCGCCGCGATCGAGGAGTAGCTTCGCACACTCGCAGTGTCCCTTCGAGGAAGCGGCGACGAGCGGGGTCCGTCCCTGGCCGGGTTTAGTATTGGCGCACGACGGCGCCATCGGAGCGCGCCAACCGTAGCGAACCGCATTCCATACGATCTGGACAAACCGAGCCGTGGGACAGTTGCATGAAATACGAAAAATCATAAAGATCTCGAGCTGCTGCCGAAATCGAGCGAGTCGGGAGAATCGAATCGAGTTCACGTTTACATTGGCGCCATGTTCCAGCAGCCACTCAGCCTCGGCGTGGTTGCCCGAGAAGCAGGCGAGAGTGAGGGCGGTCTCCCCCCGTTCACCGCGCAAATTAGCATCCGCGCCGTTGTCAATGAGATGTCGAACGGCGGACCAATCACCTGCTTGCGCCAGCGCACCAACTTCCTGCATATCTGGTTTCCCACCTGCCGATTCGAACATCCGGCTCCGTCTTTCGTTCTCCAGGCGGCGCCGGGACTCCTCCGCTTAGAATCTCGTCAAGGCCAACAGCGCGAGAGCTGCAAAACCCATCACACCGGTCGTGGTCCAGCCGAGATATTTAAGCCACTTAGGGTTAACCCGATCTCCCATCACTGTAGAGTCACTGGTCAGGAGTGTAATTAGAGCAAGCAGCGGCGGCGCCAGCAGTCCATTCAAGACCGCCGCCCAGAAGAGCGCCTTGACGGCATTGACGCGCAGCAGGTTCAACGCAAGCCCGATCAAGACGGACGCGATAACAACGCCATAGAACTTGCGGCTGACTTTTGGCCGGTCGTCCAGCGAGCCGCGCCAGTGCATCGCTTCAGCAATCGCGTAGGCTGCGGAGCCGGCCAGCACCGGTATGCCAAGCATGCCAGTACCGACGATACCTAGCGTGAACAGCCAGAAAGCCGCGTCCCCCGCGAGCGGACGAAGCGCGAGAGCCGCATCGCGAGCCGTCTCGATGTCGCGATGTCCGTGTGCGTGGAGAGTGGCGGCCGTAGTCAGAATGATAAAGTACATCGCCACCCCGGCCCAGGCCATTCCGGTGAAAACATCTATATGAGCGGTGCGAAGCTCGGCATCCGTCGCACCACGGCGTTCTTTGAGCGTTCGGCGTCCGTGTGCGCGCTCGTCCTCGACTTCCTGCGCGGCCTGCCAGAAGAACATATACGGGGAGATGGTGGTGCCCATGATCGCAACGAACGTTGCGAGGAATTGCGGGCTCCACTCGAGGTGTGGGATGAATGTCGCGCGCAGGACGTCGATCCAGCGGGGGTGCGAAAAGAACGCCGCAATCACATAAGCGATCAAAACCGTCGTAAGCCATTTGAAGATACGGACGATCGTGTGGTAGCTGGACCAAATCAGAAGGGTCAGGAGAGTTGCCGCGATCGCCGGCGGCCAAATCCAGGCGGGAGTCCCTGTGACCATTCGGATTGCGTCGGCCATGCCGCTCAAGTCCGCGCCGATATTGACGATATTTGCAATCGCCAAAAGTCCGCAGGAAACCCACAGTATCCATGGCGGATACCGCCGCCGGATCGCGCCTGCCAGCCCGTCTCCGTACACCAATCCCAGGCGAGCGCACATGATCTGCACGGCAGCCATCATCGGGTAAGAGAGTAAAGCCAACCAGAGACTGGAATATCCGAGCGCCGCCCCCGCAACGGAGTAGGTCGAGATTCCGGATGGATCGTCGTCCGCCGCTCCGGTGATGAGACCGGGACCAAGGTTGGCGAAGAACCGTTGGACGCGCGTCTTCATCCGTTCGTCCGGAAGCCCCGAACGATTATCCGATGACAATGTTGACCAATCTCTTTGGGATAACGATCACTTTGCGGACCTGTTTGCCGGCAAGCGACTCGATGACGGCAGGAGTTGCGAGCGCGAGCTTCTCAAGCGTTTCGTCGCTGATTTCTGCCGGAACGGTCAATCGATCGCGGACTTTGCCGTTGATCTGCACGACCACCGTGATCTCTTCATCTGCCGCGACCGCGGGATCAAACTTCGGCCAGGCGGCGTGGTAGGTGGAGCCTTTTTTGCCCATCCGCTCCCACAGCTCATCCGCCAGATGCGGTGTGAAGGGAGCCATGAGCAAAACCAACTCTTCTAAGCACTCAGAGAAGACGATAGACGATGGACGATTGACGATTGGCGAATCCAGCGGCATCGAGTAGTAAAAGTAAATACTGTTCACCAGTTCCATAACGGCCGCGATGGCGGTATTAAATCGGAACGCGTTAATGTCGGCGCCGACTTTCTCGATGGTCTGGTGCAGCTTCCTCCGAAGCTTGCGGTCCGGGTCTGGAAGGGTATCCGTACACAACTTCAACGTGACTGGCCAAGTCTCGTCGTATTCGCGAAGCGCCGAGGTTGCCCACCGCCACACCCTGTTCAAGAAACGGTAGGACCCATTGATCCCGTCCTGAGTCCATTGTACGTCATCTTCAAATGGCGCAAGGAACATGACGTACAGCCGGAGGCTATCCGCGCCGTGCTGCTCGGCGATCTCTTCGGGCGTAACCACGTTGCCCTTCGACTTTGACATGCGCGCCCAACGAGGGACGATTCCGTACTGCCCTTCAATTCGCCTCTCGATAGCTTCCCGGTCTTTCGCGGTTGCCCATTCCTTGACCTGAAGCCAAACTTCGTGGTCCGGGGGAAATTTCTCTCGCTCCGCGGGGCTGAGGATCATCCAATCGGCAACCGATTCATCCGCCTCCTCGTTGATGACTTCCTCGTCGGAGCGCGGCCGGCGCCCCAGAGTCAACGCAAGAAGCGATCCCTGGTTCTTCAGCGTCAGGAACGGCTCTTCGAAACCGACAAAGCCTGCATCATAGGCTACCTTCGTCCAGAACCGTGAATAGAACAGGTGCGACCTGGCGTGCTCTACACCGCCGGCATAGGTATCTACCGGCAGCCAATAGTCGATTTTATCTCGGGCAGCAAATTCATGCTCGTTTTGCGGGTCGGCGAAGCGCAGAAAGTACCAGGACGAGCAGGCATAGCCGCCCATGGTATCGGTTTCACGTTTTGCCGAACCTCCGCAGGTTGGGCACGTGGTATTGACGAATTCCGGAATCGTCGCGAGTGGCGACTCGCCCGTGCCGGACGGCTGGTAATCCACCACGTCGGGAAGCAGGACCGGCAGTTTATCCTCGGGTACCGGGACTAAGCCACACGTGGCGCAGTGGACGATTGGGATCGGCGTTCCCCAGTACCGCTGGCGGCTGATCAGCCAATCCCGCAGCCGGTAGTTGACCGTTCCCTTGCCTTTACCGATCTCGTCGAGCCAGTCGGTGAATGCGCGGATTGTAGCCTTGCC
>JBGPOG010000423.1:0-4565 GCA_041487935.1 Chthonomonadia bacterium
AGGAGATCGCCGAGACCCTCGCAAGCCTGCCGAACGTCAGCGCGGTCTGCGACCGTCTGGTCGCGGCGGCGAATACCTATGGCGGCCAGGACAACATTACTGCCGTCGTGGTGAGAAAAGGACCTTATATTCCGTGCGAAACCATCGCAGTGGAACATGCCGACGACCCGCTGATAGTGACGGATGAGGAAGAAGAGGACCTTCTCGACTATCGCGGCTATTCCCAGCCGGTTCGTCAAGTCTCAGGCAGAAGTCGAAACGGAATTTGGCCATGGGCAGCCGCACTATTCGCATTGACGACAATTCTGCTGGGCGCTATCCTCTACCAGATCACGAGGACCAACTTCACGGCAACTTCGCACTGGCCGTTCTTGGAGCAAACGCCAAAGACGCCCCGCATCTCCGCGCTTCCCGTCGTAAATCTGGCCACTCTGGAATACGGTCCGCCGAAAACGATTACGTCCAAGCCGCTGCGCGGCTCGCCGCTTGTTTGTGATGCCGCGGGCAATGTTATTGCGGTCACGCAGGCCGGCAGGATTCAGCGTATTTCACCCGCCGGAGTCATGACCGGCGACTTTGGCGCGCCGGTTAGAGACGAACCCGCGGAGACGGCTCGCCACTGGACCTCCGATCGGCAAGGAAATCTTTACGTGAGCCTTAAGGCCTCGAAAGCGATTTACAAATACAATCCTTCAGGCACCCGGATTGCCGTCATCGGCGAGGGAAAACTGGAGGGGCCTCAAGCGCTGGCGGTGGATTCGAGTGGAAATATCTATGTGATCGACAAGCGCGCGCTCAAAGTCCTGGCGGCTCGAAGTCCGTCGTCCTCGAGCCGCCAGCCCGCGGCCGGCAGGCCGGACACTCTTACCGTGGAGGGGAACGATGCCCCTCGGTAAGTTGGGAAAATACGAGCGAGTGGACGTGCTCGGGCACGGGGTTTCCGGGATTGTCTATCTTGCCTGGGATACGCTTCTGAAGAAGCAGGTTGCACTCAAAGAGATCGATCTCCAGGCCGCCGACATGAGCCGCTTCCTGGAAGAAGCCCGCGTGATGGACCGGCTGAACCACCCCAACATCGTTCACGTGAACGGCGTGGATAAGATCGATGGCCACATCGTGATCGATATGGAGTACGTGCGCGGACCGAACCTCCAGCAGCTCTTGCGCACGGAGCCGGTTCTGGCATTGGATCGAGCGCTGAAAATCGCCATTCAGACTCTGGACGGCCTGGACTACGCTCACAAGATGCGAACGGTTCACCGCGACATCAAGCCGGCGAATATCCTCATCGGACGCGGCGAAGAGGTCAAGCTGGTGGACTTCGGGCTGGCTGAGATATTGGCAACCAATTCCTACGCCGGCGGCGCCGGAACCTATGCCTACATGGCGCCGGAAGACTTTATGGAGGAGCACCATTCCGATCACCAGAGCGACATCTGGGCAGTGGGAGTGACCCTCTACGAGATGCTCACCGGGGCGCGGCCGTTCAACGTCGCAAAGTCTAAGGACCCCTTTGCGTGGCGGCGCGCGCTGCTAAGCGATCCGGCCACACCCCTGGCTCATCATCTCGATGAGGTGGCGGACGGCCTTCAGCCGGCAATGGACATGGCGCTCGCGAGAGACAAGCAGGACCGCTACCAGACCGCGGGGCAATTCCGGGACGATTTGATTGCGATCAAGCATCGAATTGAGCCTGTCTACGCTTCGCGCACAGCGGCGGTTTCGGCGCTAAACGGGCACTCCGGCGCGAGTGTTCCCAAACTCGAGGCGCCTGTCAATGCGGTCGGAGTGCTAACCGCACAATCTCATGGCCCATCCACAGTTGCGATCCCTCTGCCAGTCGGCCCAACGACCCAAATACCCAATTACCCAATTACTAAATCACCCAATTACCCAACAACCCAACAACCCAATAACTCAACCACCCAACAACCCAAAGGAAAGGGCATTTTCGCGAGAAAGCCGGCCCGTCCGGCCACGGTGAACGTCCATCCCGCGGCGGTATCGCTCGGCGAGGCGCGCAAAGGGGAGATCCGCAGAGCCAGGGTGACCGTTCGCTTCCGCGATGGCGACGGCCGGCATAGCGCCACTTTGGCCGGGGCGCCGCCCTGGGTTTCGGTGTCGCCGGCCCGCTTCGACCGGCGCAATCAGACGCTGACCATCGTTGCCGATTCCGGCCGAGTGTGGCAGACCGGTGAGTTCGAGGATAAAATCACTTTCGAAACAAATGCCGGACAGGTCGAGATTCCTGTCTCAATCCGGGTCCTGCCTGCGCGGCCAAGGTTTAGCGAAGTCGCTGCATGGTTCGTCCCACTCTTTGCGGCGGCTCTATTGCCTGCGCTCACCGTTTCGGCCATGGCGCACGTCGCGGACGTGAGGCACATTGCACCGGCCGCCGCATTGGGCTCCGCGCTGCTTGCTGCCATGCTGCTGCTCGTGGCTTCCGCTGCGAACCTTGGGACGGAAGAGCGAATCGCGTGCGGCGTGATTCTCGCGATGATGACGGTTGTGCTGGGGATGGCCGTCGGCAGCGCGCTGCATCACGGCAACATGTCGAGCCTGGCGCCATTAGTCGGGACCGGCGTTCCGTTTGGATTCATGTTTTTGCTTCAGATACCTACGCGGCGCCACTGGAAGGTTTGGGCGGGAGCAATTGCGTGCCTGTCGTTGGTCGCGGCTTATACGATTGTTTCGGTAATCAACGTTTGATTCGCGCGCGTCTCATTCGATCGAATTGCGCTAAGGCAAGGCGAGTAAACTCGAGCCTACCCATTGCGAATCCGGCCTTCGCCGGCTGCAGGGTCCGCGACGGCGGACTTTGCCATGCGTAGCCGCGACTTGAGTCGCTAGGATCGAGCATTTCGTGGTTCAATTGGATGATTAAGTCGTTGCCAAGGCGCCTCCTTACAGGCCGCGCACTCAGTTTATATTTGGTAATTATCCCGCCTCATCACGTTGTAGACAAGAAGGGGGTATAATTGCCGAGTGACAGGCAGGCGATGGCGGGTGAATGACGGAACGGTCCTTCTGTTTCTCGGTGAGACTTAGAAACGAAAGGACCGTTGAAGATTAAGCCGCTATCTTATCGAGCGAAGTATCAGCGGTGTATGGCAGTCGGCCTGGGGCAGCGTGAAAAGTCTTGTCAGCCTGTTGAATATGCTGTTCTTGTGTGATTAAAACGGCCCATGCTTGCTTGGGATCGTATATTGGACGCGGGACTTGCAGCCCGCGCTTCAACGATGCGGCGATATAATCTCTCCTAGCAATAGTGAGTTCCTCTATCGCTTCCTGCCAGGTCCTTCCTTGCGCCATGCACCCTTCCAGCTCATCGTGATAGGCCACATAACAGTCCTTACCACCGCATGTATCTTTTTCAACGCGAGTACGATATGGGAGGGACATGATCTCCTCAATCTGTTTTGGATCGATCGTCATTGGCGGCTCCTTCTTGCTCATCGAGTTCGGCCTCTTTTGCTTTCAATGCATCAATTAGCTTTACGGCTGTAGCAGCATACCCGGTTGCAAGAGATTTATGTCTCGCGACAGTAGCGCGTAGCCCGTATTCAGGATGGACGTAAATTGTATGTGAGGAACCTTCTTCTAGTTCGAAGCCGAATCCTTCATATAAGCATTTAAAATCCCGAGGTTTCCATCCACCCTTTGAATTGCGCATCCTGGCAAGGAGCTTCTCTGCAGATTCCACGCCAATTAGCCTTCAATCCGATTAATTATCGGCTGAACGGTCAAATCGATGGAGTGGAGTCTGCTCCTGTCTATCAATATGTCAATGAAGTAATCGCCGAACCGAGGGAATTGGATCTGGTTCATGGCTATAACGAGATTCACCTCAGGAGTGACTCCCGCCGGGGCATTCGGAACAGTAAACGAAAGTTCATCGAATTGACCTATAGGCTTTGAATCCGCGTCACGCAGAACAAGTTGAATGAAATGTTCTGTTCCTTTTTGATCCGCATCTGGACGAAGGATAATCGCAACGTAAAACTGAAGATGCCTGCAGGGAGCGACCGGGGAGAATATATTTCGAAACACGCCCATAATGTTCATTTTGCCCAAGTCGCTAATGTTGGCACAGTCTGCTATCGTTGCAATAACAACTTTCATTGCGTTCTCCTGTAATGAACCATTGCATTAATGTAGCCAAATGGCCCGCCTTTGAGCCCCGCACGGGTGCAAAACGAGCCATTTGAGATAGCGAGGAATCGTTCCCGCATCCGGTGTAAGATTGTAGAGGTTTCAACGGTGCGGCGCTGAAATCTCACGATTGCAGTATTATACCACCGGAGGAACAATCAGAATGAGCAAAGACAAGGATCATGGTAAGCCTGCGGATAAGTACGGGGATCGGCGCATGAAGGAACCGGCAGAGGTAAAGCCGCCTTCGCGTTCGGAGTTCGAGTTCCTCGCTTCGAAGGCGGCAATCCCGGTTAAATCCGCGAAAGGAAAGCTTCGAACATAGGTTGTTCGTCGTTGCGGTGGTTATAGCGGAAGGTGTACTCGTTCAGATAGTGTTGCAGGTATTTGTCGCTCACAGAATGGTACACGCC
>JBGPOG010000424.1:0-4564 GCA_041487935.1 Chthonomonadia bacterium
AGACCACCTTCGGCGAGATGCGACTCCGGCAAGTGGGGCGGAGAGTAACCGGCAGCTACACATTCTCAGATGGAGTCATCGAGGGCACGATTTCCGGCGGCGTACTGCGATTCCAGTGGCTGGAACGCGACAGCGGCGGCAAAGGAACGGGGAAGTTCGCTCTTTCGGACGACGGCCAATCGTTCACCGGCAGGTGGGGCTATGAGGAAGACCCGGACGCCGGGACCAGCGAGTGGGTCGGCACGCGGCTGTCGCGAAATCCGAACAGCCCGGTGCATGGAACCGGTCAGATGAAATCCGGCAGACCAGGAACAATCTTCCTAACAATGCCAAATTCCGAGAAACTCAGAGACTGAAGAGGAATTGCGAATCTCGACGAAGACTTCGCATCCCGTCATCCTGGAAGGATCTGCTTTTGACCTCACAGGTCGCCCTGAGCTGGGCTACAAGCAGATGCTTTCAGCATGACGGAATTGCGGTTAATTTGCAATTACATCTTAAGTCGGAGGCCTGCACGCTCACACTACGCCGAGCCGGAATCCTTCATGTTCGCCGCCAACTGTCCGATTGTAGCCAGCGCGCCTTCGATCCTCTCGGACCAGTACGCGGCATTGAGCCGGATACAATTTAGGAACTGCTGCCTCACGGAAAAGATCGGGCCGGGCGCGAATGTAATGCCGGCCCCGCGCGCCCTTTCATAGAGTTTTAGGGAATTCACGTACTCGGGCATCTCGGCCCACAATACGAAGCTGCCCGTGGGCCGCGTGACCTTCGTCCCTTCCGGAAACAATTCCATGACTGCCTCGGCCATCCGTGCCGACTGCCAGGCGTAGACTTTCCTGACCCGCCTAAGATGATGGTCGTATCCTCCGTTACGCAGGAACTCCGCGATTGCCATTTGGGGAAGGCTCGTCGACGCGATCGTGTTAACGAATTTCAGTCGTTCCACCTCATAGCGGTAACGGCCGGGCGCCGTCCATCCCACGCGATAACCCGGTGCGATCGTCTTGGAAAACGACGCACAGAGAAGCACGTTGCCCTCGCGATCGAAGGCCTTTGCGGTCTTCGGGCGGTCCTGATCGTGCCCGAGGTCGCCGTAGATGTCGTCTTCGATCAACGGAATGTCGTAAACCGATAAAAGTTGAACCAACTGTTCCTTTTTCTGATCGGGCATTCGGCCGCCGAGCGGATTCTGGTAATTCGTAATCACCAGGCAAGCCCGCACCGGGTGCCGGTCCAGAGTAGCTGCCAGTTCGTCCAGACAGATTCCATTGCGCGGATACGTCGGCACTTCCACGGCGCGCAAGCCCAGTTTTTCGATGAGCTGCAAAAAGCCATAGAATGTCGGCGATTCGACGGCTACCGTGTCTCCGGGACGGCAAACCGCCTGAAGACATAGGCTGACGGCCTGCTGGCAGCCCGCAGTTGTGATGATCTCCTCGGGAGAAATCACACAGCCGCTTTCCAATGCCCGTCGCGCGATCTGGATTCGCAACTCTTCAAGCCCTGCGGTCTGATCGTACTTTACGCTCTTGACGGGATCCTCCTTGACAACCGAAAAGAGAGCGCGATTCAGCCGCGAAATTGGCAGCAGGTCGCTATTCGGCGCCGCCGCGCCGAATGGGAATGCCGCCGGCAAGTGCATGTCGGCTGTAACCATCTTAACCGAATCACCCAGATTGACGCAGGTTGGCTTGCGCTCCGGAAAACGGATCTCCGGCTCTGAGATACCCCTCAGCGGCCGCAAACGAACGTAGTATCCGGATTGCGGCCGGGCTTCGATCAGTCCCCGATCTTCCAGCAACCTGTAAGCTTCCAGGACCGTGGTCACACTCACCTCGAATTGACGGCTCAGCGCGCGCACCGAGGGTATTCGAGAGCCTGCGCCGAACGTTCCGCGCTCGATCAACCCGCTAACCCGCTCCGCCACCGTCTCATAAAGGCTGTTCCGTTCTCTCTGGATAGTTTGGCTCATAATGGAAGCATTCTATTCCTTTCCGGGCTGCCGGGCAAGACACAGTTCGGTAGAATCTACCCCATAACAGTTAACATCGCTACAAACTGTTATGGTTACAATTCTAACTTATTGCATCTGTTATCCTTCTCAAAACTCCTCTATAATTCTCGCCAGGGCACCCTTCCAGCAGATCGGCCGGAATATCCAATATTGATGTGCGCGAATCCCGCCGGTCTGCGTCTTTCTTATAGAGGAACCTGCAGGAGGCTTATCAATGAGTCCAAACGCTTTAGTTAAGACCAGCTTTTTCAACAACGAATTGACTTGCCGGGACCCCAGTGCAAAGCACCGTTGCGCCGGTCATGGTTCTAGTGGCGGTAAGCACCGTAGCAGTTCTCTTCGAGGATGGCTGGTCGCCATAGGAATGCTTGGGCCGGTGCTGTTTGCCGATGCGGCTCCAATGCCGGCGACTGCTTTGCCGAGGATGCGCGCGACCGGGATGGACGAGATCATGTCCCGCGCTTCCTCTTTAGTCCGATCGATCGCGCCGGAGGCTCGGGATTTAAGCCTCGTCGCATCCGTATCCGAGGTTAGCGTGAACGGCGGGGAGTTGCGCAAAACCGTTTCGATCGAATGTCTCGATATACTTGGCCGTTTGGTGGCGCGTTCCGTCTGGGATGAAGATACGGGATTGCTCGTCTCGGTGGAGCATTTTCAAGCCGGCAAGTCTCGGGCGTCCGGGTCGGGGATTGCAGCCGCAAGGTCCGGCGCGGAAGCCTGGCGTTGGCTGCGAGCCACAGGGATCGTTGGACAGGACTCGAGATGGCGGCTCGCAGGAGTCATCCCCATCGAGCAAGACAAGCTGGCGGCGGTCTTGATCGGAGATCGAGAAATCACGGTTCTTAAGTTCGATCGGCGCAATGGAGCGTTCCATTCCGCATGCGTCCACCCGCGGGGACGCGCCGGCTATCGTCGAATCGTCTAGGGTCGCACTTTTCGCAACCGGTTAATCTCGACTGTATCGATACCGGTCAGCCGAGGGCCGAGATTGGCTACCACCTGAGCTGCGGCGTAACTGGCGATTCGCCCCGTAGTTTCGAGCGGCAGCCCTTGGGTAATGCCATAAAGAAGACCGGCAGCGTACATGTCTCCGGCTCCGGTGGTATCGACTGCCTGGACCGGGAATGGAGGAATCTGAATCTCAGTGCTGCCGGTTCTGATAAGCGAACCCTTTTCATCGAGAGTAACCACCGCCAGGTTGCTATGCTCCGCAAGAACGCGAGCCGCGTCTTGGGGAGTTCCGGTATCCGTCAGCTCCTGCGCTTCCTGGTAGTTGCCGAATAGCAGGTCGACGTGGTCCTTGATAATCCGGAGGAGGTCGCTCTTATGCCGGTTGACGCAGAAGGGGTCGGAGAGGCTAAGCGCCACTTTGACGCCGGCGCGGTTGGCCTCTTGCATGGCGAGCGAGACCGCCTCTTTCTGGTTGTCTGTGTCCCATAAATAGCCGGTCACATAGATGTATTTGCTCGCCCGCAGGTCTTCCAGGTTGACATCTTCCTTTTGAAGATTGCGCGCCTGCCCTAGGAAAGTGAGCATCGTGCGTTGAGCGTCCGGCGTAATCAGCACGAGGCAAATCCCCGTTTCCCCTACCCCGACTCCCAGGTTGGGCTTGACGCCCTTCTCCGCGAGCTTTGTTCGGTATAGCTCGCCATGTTCGTCGTTCCCGACCCGGCTCGTATAGCACGATTTCCCCCCCATGAGGCCCAAACCCAACATCGTATTTGCGCCCGATCCGCCCGATTCAGAATTCACGATGTGCGTATATACCCTGCTCACCACGGCCCGCTGAGCCTCTTCTTCGATTAGATTCATGGAACCTTTGGCATATCCAAGCTCGCCGAGAATCTCGTCGGTAATCTCCGCCTGGATATCGTAGAGTGCGTTGCACATCCCAAACACGTCGAAAGACAAGGCTCGTTCCCTCCTATGGTCGATCGCTCCTTAGGTTACCACAAACCGGTCTTGCTCATACTCGCACTCGCGCCCGTACTCGTTCTCGGCCGTTCAATCGATCGAGTACGCGTATGTGTACAATAGCTAGCAAGACGCTCCAAATGCAGCCAAGTAGGGAACTCAATGCGCGATGCCGTATTCTTGATTCGCAATTCCACTTAGGAACAACCATGACAGTTTTTCGAATCGTTAACATTGTTTCCCTCGCATTTGCCTTGAGCGCGCCATCGCGCGCCCAGGAGTCGTTTCGGTTCGTATGCCTGGCCGGCTTGCGGGTCCCTGTCGGAAACGCAAAGGTCCTTGAAAAACTAATTGTGGATATCAACGCGATGCAGCCGCGCCCGGCGTTCGTTGTGGCGAGCGGACTGACAGACTCAGGACGGACCGAAGAGTTCGACCGGTTTCAATCGGTGTCGGCCGGCTTCTCGATGCCGCTGTATGCCTCTCCGAGTGTTCGCGATGTTTGCCGGTCGCCGAAGGGCAAGGAGGCCTTCATCCAGGCTCGTAAGAAAACGTATCAATCCTGGGACGATTTGGGCTGCCACTTTATCATGCTCGACAGCACCATGTTATTGCACCCCCTTGGGCACTTCG
>JBGPOG010000425.1:0-4562 GCA_041487935.1 Chthonomonadia bacterium
GCAGCCTTCATGGAGGCTCTTAAACGGACGCCTAAAGCCCGGCAATAATGAGATTGACAGCCTTGCGGGGGCTGTGGTATGTTAGCGGGAGCCGATCCGGAAGAAGCCATATTCATCGCCGGAGAGAGAGAATAGGAGAAGTGCGCGGGTAATGCCAGACGATATTCTTTTAACTGAAAGCAGCTTCCGCCAGTTGCAAGGCGACCTGGAACGCCTCAAGACCGTCGAGCGTCCCAAAATTGCCGAAGACCTGCGGAGAGCCCGCGCCTACGGCGACCTCTCGGAGAACTTCGAATATCACGCTGCGCGCAAGGCGCAGGGCATCCTGAACGGGAGGATTGCAGACATTGAAAAGACTTTGGAGATTGCCAAAGTCGTTTCCAATGATGCGGTTGCTTCAGATACCGCGGGGCTCGGCTCGGTTGTGATGGTTCGCGATCTGGAGACGGAGGACGAATGGGAATTCGTTCTGGTGGATGCGGTACAAGCGGATCCGGTTAATGACCGGATATCCGTTCAGTCACCGGTCGGACAGGCTCTCATGGGGAAAAAGGCCGGCGACTCCGTAGAAATCCAGATACCTGCCGGCATGGCGAGGTACGACGTTCTGGGGATCCGTCTCGAGCAGGGATGAATAGCGCGCGCGCTTGGCGTAATGAATCAGCATGGTCCGAATAGATTATTCGCCACCGCGGAAAAGGGCTGAATCGAAATAAACGGCCCCAACGAAATCGCTGGGGCCCTACTCGAATGATTGAAGCGCCGATAGGCGGGGACCGACTGGGCGATTCCGGAACAAACGCCCGCCGGTGTCGCTCCCAGCAGCACGGCGCTCTAGAAAGCTGTGATACTCACGCTCTCCTCATATTCCCTTAACGCAAGTTTCATGCCAAATGTTCCTGCTTTGCGATGTTTTTTGGATTTCGCATCGATTAACGACAAGAATCAATCGTGGAGGATCGATGGCATGGATTCTGCAGCACGTTAATCAGCCGGCTCCGGCGAACGCCCAAATGGTAGGAATACCGAGGTTTTGGCAGCGACATGCCGCTCCATCGGGAACCCTATGTGAAAAGCGGCCGTCAACTATATGCCGCTCCGATGCAGATTCTAAATGTAGTAGAATTGAGCGCGACGAACACTAGTAAGGAATAATAATGCAAGACTC
Source organism: Chthonomonadia bacterium (assembly GCA_041487935.1). Classification (GTDB taxonomy): domain Bacteria; phylum Armatimonadota; class Chthonomonadetes; order Chthonomonadales; family CAJBBX01; genus JBGPOG01. Next base: position 1,169 of record JBGPOG010000425.1, read on the forward strand.
CAAACCCGATAACGTTCAAGAACTGATTCACGTATTGCGCGAACAAATCGATCGCAAGGACGAACGAATCGCCTCGCTTGAGAGCTTACTACAGCAGACGAATCAGCATGTTGCCGAACAGCATCGGATGCTTGCTTCAGTTTTGCGCCGCCAATTCGAACGAATTCCGGGCGAATCCCCAACTATATCGGACTATCCGAGTCGTGTGGCAGAACCTGTCGCTATACCGGAGCAAAAGCAACTATCGGGTGAATTTACTCCTGCCATTTCCCATGAAGTCATTGAAAATCGAGTTAAGCTGCCGGACCTGGGGCCTCAGATCGAGGTCATTGCGAACGCGGTGGTTGCCGCGGGCGCCAGAAAAGCCGAGATGGCGGAGGTGGACGTGGAAGACGGGCATGATACTGCAAAATTACTAGCAGCTCAGGCCTCCAGACCAAAGCCCAGTCGCGGACTGAAGTTCTGGAAGCGCCGGGAGCGCGCGACCCACCACGTCTAATCGAGCCCCGAGGTACGACCGGCCGCTTAATCCCCTGGCCGGTCGCTTGTCGTCAGGTTCTGGTTTCCTGCCAACTGCCTCCTGCCTCCTGCCTACTGCAAACTGCCTCCTGCCGCTTCGTCCCTATTCCCATCTGTACGTGCGCATTGCGACGAACATCCCGCAGGCAAGCCAGGCCGCAAGAACTGTGAGGTCCGTCACGATCGAATGCGCCGAAGGTGCGGACAACATGACGTACCGCAGCGCATCCGCAAGATATGTTGCCGGGAGTATCGCGGTAATCGGTCTCATGAATGTGGGCATAATGTCCAGAGGAAAGAATATTCCGGAAAGAAACATCATCGGGAAATTAACGAGCTGGACCATCGACATCCCGCTTTCTTGCGTTCTTGCGATGGCGGACAAGACCGCACCGATGGAGATAAACGTAAGAACACCAAAGATGACAAGGCCAATCAGCGCGAGCCATGATCCCTGGACGTGGAACTTAAATACGAGCGAACCTAGTGTGATAATCGTAAAGGTCTGGATCAGCGATATCACCAGCCGCATGGTAATCTGGCTGCCCACGAGCGCGGGGCGCGGCAGCGGGGTCGCCCGATAGCGTTTAAGGATGCCCTTTTCCCGCATACTGATGATAGGGATAGCAGTAAAGAGGCCAAGCTGCATGATGCTCATGGTGAGGATGCCGGGCACCAGGAAGTCGATATACCGCGGCTCCTGATGATTCCCACGACGGTTTGGGATATCTACTGCGTCGGATCGAAATACACTCGGATATCAGTCTTCTCGCCAGCCTGGGTGCTGCCATAATTCTTGACCAAGGCTTCCACTTCGATCGCCGCCATCCGGTCCTCCTAAGAACAATCCTCGTGGAGCGGTGTCTGAATCCTTACCTATCGCCGCGGGACGCGTGTGGTTAATTCGGCAAGCTCGGCGGACAATACGCCCGCCGGCATGCGTTGGTTTCGGCAAAACAGGTATAACTTGTCCATCCGCCACCCGGAAAACCGCAAGTGATCCGGTGGCGCGGCAGTTAAGATGGATGGAGGCATTCATACCCATGGCAGAGCGACGCGGCAATTCCGTGGAACAGGGGACGTCCGGGTGGTCGATTCACCTCATCACCGTATCGGGGATTCCGATCCGGATTCATTTTACATTCTTCCTCCTCCTCACGTGGCTTGTATTCAATATGCCTGGCCCAAGTCGCCTGTTCGGGCTGTTCTGTGTCGTCGGCCTGTTTACTTGCGTTGTGCTTCATGAGCTCGGGCACAGCATCGTTGCGCAAAGGCTTGGTGTTGGCGTAGTCGATATTGTGCTTTATCCAATTGGCGGGATTGCACGCATGGAGAAAATGCCGGCACCCAAGCAGGAACTCTGGATCGCACTCGCAGGGCCCGCCGTTAACGTCGTGATTTCGGCTGTACTGTGGCTGGCATTCAAGATTGGCGGAACGACTGTCGCGCCTTCGCAACTTTCGTTCACGAGCAGCTTCTGGCACTTCCTCCTTTATTCAAATGTAGTGCTGTTTGCATTCAATATGATCCCTGCATTCCCGATGGATGGGGGCCGTGTGCTGAGAGCTGTTCTCGCGATCAGGCTTGGAGAGCTTCGGGCAACCGAGCTCGCAGCAACAATCGGACAGTTTCTGGCGGTTGTGTTAGGGTTCTTGGCCCTCGGGTTTACGTCAATCCCTTACTTTAGCCAATTCAATCCGCTCCTTGTCTTCATCGCGATTTTCGTGTTCTTCGGCGCGGGCCAGGAAGCGCAGATGTACCGCGGAAAGGCGCTGGTGGAAGGCTTGCCCGTCCGCGCCGCGATGATTACCGATTACCGCACATTGCCCGTGGGCGCGTCCCTCGGCCAGGCCGCCGAACTGCTTCTTCAGACTTCGCAGCAAGATTTCCCCATCGTCAACGGCGCGGACGTAATCGGCGTGCTGTCCCGCCAGAACCTTTTGCGCGGTTTGGCGGCACATGGCCCGACAGGCTACGTGACCGAAGCCATGACACGCGAATTTCGTACGGTCGAGCCGGATGGTGACCTCCAAGCCGTGGCTACCGAGATGCAGACGGGAGAGCACCCGTGCGTGCTGGTCATGAAGGATGACGAGCTGCTGGGCTTTGTGACCCTTGAAAACCTCGCGGAGCTGTTAATAGTGCGCCAGTTGACGAACAAGCAGAAGCCGGCAGGGAACAGGGATTGGGGGTAGGGCGAAAAAGAGAGCGCACTTGCGAGCGCCCTCCTCTTGCCGTGGTACCCTCCCACTAGGCAAGATTTACAACACTAGTATAATTGCTCCCAAGGTTACCGTGAAGCACATTCGATTTACCGATACACGAGCCGGCGTGGCGAGTTGCCTTTTCGGTGCATTAGCGTCTATGATTGAGTACGTCATTTTCGGGCGTGTTTGGTCACCCGAGCGCCCAGATTTCCTGAAAGGAAATGGTGATTATACATGTCGATCGAACGAATCCTGATTGCTGGCGTCACGGCCTCACTCGCATGCTCCATCGCATGGGCCGGCGCCCGAAGGCCGGACGCTCCCTCGGCGTCGCTAAAATCATTGGACAGCGGCGCGATGCAGAAAGCCGGCTACTACATGCCTCAACGGCTGATGCTGACGGCCGCCAAGCCGGCAGGCGTCGTCAAAGAGCCGGCTTACACAAATAAGCCGATGTACGGCGATCTGAAATTCGGACCCGCGGAGAGTCACGTCACTCTCGCCCTGGACGAAGCGCCCGACGCTTCTGCCGCCAAGCTGTACATCGATTCCAATATCGACGGAGACCTGACCAACGACCCTTCCCTCGATTGGAAGCGGAATGCCCGTAAGTCCAAAAACCCGATGACCGGCGAAGAAATCGAAATGGTTCTCTTCCAGGGTTCGGC
>JBGPOG010000426.1:0-4539 GCA_041487935.1 Chthonomonadia bacterium
CGATCCGGACGCCGCTCGAGGCGATGGTATCGCCAATCCTCGACGAAGAGCTGGTGATCATCCCGATTCTGCGGGCCGGACTTGGGATGCTGGATGCGATTGTCGATCTCTTTCCGGAGGTCCTGGTCGGATATATCGGAATCGAACGGGATGAGAATACCGCCATAGCCTCCTCGTACTACCGGAAACTCCCCATCGTCGCCGGAAGAACGGTGCTGCTCGTTGATCCGATGCTCGCCACAGGGGGCTCGGCCCAGCGGGCTTTGGAGTATATTTACGGCGGAGGCGCTGCCCGAGTGATCCTGCTCAGCATTGTTGCAGCTCCGGAAGGCGTGTCCTTTTTGGAAGCCGAGTTTCCGGACCTGGCGATTTTCACGGCCGCTCTCGACCGCGAGCTGAACGCCAAGAGGTACATCGTCCCCGGCCTGGGTGATTTCGGCGATCGACTGTACGGAACCTTCTAGGTAACTCGATCCGTTATCTCCTCGAATATCTCTCAGGAGGTTCCACCGATGAAACCACTCTTCTTCCTCGTAATCCTCTTCCTGGCAAGCGCCACATGGGGAGACCCAAGTTACACCATCGTCCGAAACGGCAAAAGCGATTGGGCAATCATGGTCGCCCCTGCCGGGGCAGCCAGGCACAAAGTTATCGACCACGCCGCTGAGGAGATCCAATCGCATATTAAACGCATATCGGGAGCCAATCTGCCGATTCTGAAGCCAGAGGCGGGGTGGTCGGATCTTCCCGAGGGAGTTCATGGCCTCATTATGCTCGCGGACGATTTCAGCGGCGCCCGGCGCCCTTCCGACGCCCCACTGGCCGAGGAGGAGTTTAGAATCCGGACTCGGCCACCGTCGCGGGCACATCATCGTGGCGCTCGCTTGCTGACAGGCAGCCAGGTTCCGGTCATCCGCATCGTCGGTGGCGGCAAGCGCGGCGCGCTTTACGGGGCGTATGCGTTCCTGGAAGATGTTCTCGGCTGCCGATGGTTTACGTCGAAGGTCAGCAAGATTCCGGTTCGGAAAACCATCCGGATCGGTTCACTCGACATTCACCAAGAACCGGCCTTCGAATATCGTGAGCCATACTACGCCGAGGCGTTAGACCGCGATTGGGCGGCGCGCAACCGGACCAACGGCAATGGCCAACGCCTGGACGAGACCGTTGGCGGCAAGATCAAGTACGGGCGGTTCGTACATACGTTCAATGACCTCGTGCCGCCGGAGAAGTATTTTGACAGCCACCCGGAGTACTTCTCGCTTATCGACGGTAAGCGGATGAAGGGCTACTACCAGCTTTGCTTGACAAATCCCGACGTCCTTCGTATTTCGATCGAGCAAGTGAAGCAATGGATTAGAGACACTCCGGCTGCGACGATCTTTTCCGTCTCTCAAAACGATACCTACCGGAATTGCCAGTGTGACAATTGTAAAGCGATAGAGCGCGAGGAGGGCGCGCCTTCCGGGGTCGTCCTCCGGTTCGTGAACTCCGTTGCGGAAGCGATCGAGAAGGATCACCCAAACGTGCTCATCGATACGCTTGCCTATCAATGGACGGAAGATCCGCCAAAGCTCGTTCGCCCGAGGAAAAACGTACGCATCCGGCTTGCTCCGATCGGTACATGTGTCAGCCACGGTCTGGACCAGTGCGAAGTCAACCGAAAGCCGCTTGCCAATCTCCAATCCTGGGCAAAGATCACCAACCAGCTCTACGTCTGGCACTACTCAACCAACTTCGCCAACTACCTGCAGCCGTTGCCTGACCTGGACGAGATCCCGCGCGACATCCAGTTATTCAAGACAAGCGGTGTGGTGGGATTGTTCTACGAAGGGGACTACGCCCCGGGCGGCGGCGGCGAGATGTCTGAGCTCAAAGCCTACCTGATGGCAAAGCTCATGTGGAATCCGTGGAGAAAAGCGGCCCCGATCATCAAGGAATATGTGGAGGGCGTTTACGGTAAGGCAGCTCCGCAGATCATGGAATGGCTCGACCTCCTTCACGACGCGGCGAGGACGAAAAATGTCCACGCGAGAATCTATGATCCACCCACCGCGGCGTATCTTTCGGACGAGCTTCTGGCTCGCGGAGCCGCGTTATTCGATGCCGCCGAAAAGGCGGTTGCCGGCGATTCGCGGTCCCTCGACTACGTTCAACGCGCGCGTCTGGCGCTGGAATACGTCCAGTTGATGCGGGCGCCTAAAGATTCGGCGGAACGGTCCGCGCTGGCAAAGACGGTCTCAGAGAAAATCCGGAAATATGGTATCGGAGAAGTCCGTGAAGGTCAGCCGGTAGAAACGTTCTTGCAAGGTATTGGAAAACCCGCCAGTGGGTCAGTTTGAATTGGAGGAGTTCATGGGAGGAGTGAAACGATTTCCTTGATGGTCTTAACCGACAAGATGTAGCGCATCTTATCTCGCTGCGGATGCGCCTTGAATTCTTGGAAGTCGTATCTTTCGTAGAGCTTTGTCCCGTGTTCGGTAGATCTAAGATGGACGCCAATAAAGCCGATACATTCGGATGCTTTTGCTATGATTGATAACGCATCAATCATTAAGGCGTCCCCAATGCCTCTCTGCTTCCATCTTTCATCACGTGCCAGGCACATAAGCTCGGCGAGCGGCACCTCTTTTGTGTCACCCGTTCCGTTTTCGGTATCAATGTCTGTGATTCGAACAGCGTGTGCTCTTAGCGTGAAAAAGCCTGCTACATTTTTGGTAGCAGGCTCATCATTGTCGATTTCCACAAAGGTTAGTGCCAAGTTGTGGTTGTTATCCTCTAAAAGCGTGATGAAAAACACCGGGCCGATCTGCTGGCGGTTGAAACCGCGCCTTCCAAGTACACGAAGTGCCCCTTCGGGCACTGAGACGACAGTCGGCGGAGGCCGACTTTGTGCCTTTCAGAGCCGCGAATTCATTCGCCAGGCGCTCAAGATGGTTTTTCATCACGCTTCTAATGCTACTTGACGAGCATATTCGTTAATGTCCTCGTCCTCGCACGTGAAGCCTCCGATAGCGTGCTTTTCTGTAAGTACTTCTAACCGATAACGCAGCTTATCAGACATTTGGCAACATTAGGAAGTAATAGTCTGAGACCTCACCTTTTTATAATTCTCCACTGCTCGAAGCCATTTGGCCGTGACCCCCGAAGATGACGCATTGAGTTCCCTCACTAACTGACGTGCACATACGGCTTCCGCCATTGTGCTGCGAACATGAATATGAGCGTATTTGCAATGCTTCATCTTTCGCTTGGCGCCTCTGGATACCTTCACGCGTGCCATTATTGTCCCCTTGCGCTTCCTCCGTAACAGAATTATGTATCGTCAGGCAATGAGGATTTCAAATTTCTGTGCGCGCATTGGAGCACGCTAATATTTCATAATCTGGCGGATCTGTTTTACTTCATTAGGCCGTAGTCTAGAATCAACATATTGCACAATTCGTGCCAACTTAACCTAGAATAGCCGGAGGGTAGTACATAAATATGATGAACGAGGCAATTCAACAGCGATTCGTAGTATATCTGCATGTCACTGATACGTCAAGGCGTGTTAAACGATTTAAATCTTACTATTATTGTCGATCTTCGGGTTCTTGCTTGTGCCATCGTCGCGCTGCGGCGTTCCTAGCAATTTCTGATCGTTGCTCTTTGGTCAGTTTTTCAGCACGAGCTTTGCCGCCCGCGCTCGCGCGTTGCTTGACCGTTGACGTAGGTTCTCCTAACGCTTGGGCAATCACATCGAATGCAGTTTGGTTAATATCCTTCGGCCCCTTAGACATTCGTATCCCTCCTAATCGGTATCGAAAAGGCTGTCCCATGCTCCTTCGATGTACCCATCCTTTATTCCATTCAATACTGCGAATGGCTGCATCAACGGATTACGGAAGCGATAACGGTAATTGTGCGCTTTTCCTTCGCGATGGAGTACCTCGCCTCTTTCGATTTGCACAAATGCTCCAAGGTGCTTGGCGTATCCTGGCAGGTCATACGGCCTACCCATAATTGCCGACAAGTGCCCAGCAGAAAAATGACCGAGAAGTGCAGAAAGCGGTCCGTGCTGCTGGCTTGCGATACTTCGCAAGCATGGTCTATGGCGACGCCAACGAATATCTTAAGGCCAAGCGCATGCCGTTGTTGGTCATGCGAGATGGAGCTCTGACCAACCGGACAGAAGCAGAGACCCGAGCGCTTCTGGCCGGATTTGCCGAGCGACAAAAAAAGACCCATCCATCCGACGACGACCAAAAGAGATTAGCGGCGGCCATGATCGCGATTTTCGACGATGCAAGCATCGAGTTCGTCGGCGCGGATACGGCATTGCTCACCTTCATCGTCAAGCACGGCGCCAAAGAGTCGGATGGAGATTCCCTCGCGACGATCGTCCTCCACCGCGCCGGTCGGCAATGGAAGGTGATCGAGGAGATCACGGATAGCGCGGCTGTGCCGGCGGCGTATTTGAACTGACGATGGACGATGGACGATGGACGATGGACGATGGACGATTGACACTCATCACCGAGACCGCCTGGGCGGCAG
>JBGPOG010000427.1:0-4523 GCA_041487935.1 Chthonomonadia bacterium
GCACATATCGCCTTCGTGCGTGCGGAGCTTCAGCGCTCCGGGCCCGAACGCCCGGCCTGCCGAAAGCACAGTTCCCGCCTGCGCGGGCACATATCGCCTTTGTGCCTGCGGAGGCAGGCACGGTGCATTCTTGAGCGCGGGGGTTCAGCCCCGTAATTGTCCGGGATGCGCTTCGCGTGGCATCAACGGATCGAGTCTGCACAATTTCAAATGAAAACTCTCTTCAAGATGGCTTTGCTCTTCGGTGCCCTCGAATCCGCGACACTGCCGCCGGCCGAGGCCCAGCAACCCCTGTCCGCGGACAGCCGGCTGTCCGGCAATGTCACGATCGAAGCGGGCAGCCTCCCCATTGGAGCGCTGCTGGCCAAGCTACCAATGGCAGGCAAGCCGGAGATCCTTGCGGACCGCGCGGCGCGCGAGGAGCGCGTAACCGTTTATGCCGCGAACCAGCCGCTCCACCGGATCATGGGCGGGCTGAGCCACCTGATGAACTACGGCTGGACCGCGGACGAAACACAGCCCGCGTCGCGATACACCTTGGCTCGCACCCGCTGGGCAGAGAACTACGAGCGCCGGCTCTGGCGTGAAACGCTCGCCCGCGGCGCGAAGCCGTTATTTCAACTCGCCGAGCACCTCAATATCCCAAGAGAAACGGCTGAAAAGCGATGGAAAGCGATCTTCGCGGAACATACTCAGGAGGAGCCGCTTCTCAAGCAAAACTTGTACTATCTCGGACGCGACGGGCCGCGCACGGTAATCGAGATCCTTGCGGCGATGACAGAGGATCAGAAATGGACTCTTCTGGAAGACCAGCGCCTGATTCTTGCTGGCAGCGCCTTGACCGAGCGCGAGCGAGCTCATGCCCGCAATCTCGGTGTCGATCAAGGGAAGCTGCTTGCCCGAATCGGGAAGCTTGCCGAAGGTGAAACCCCGGATTCGACGGTAGAATGGGCTGAGAAGCTCGGGGTGCAGTTAAAAGTCGAGGAAGATCCGTTAACTGGCCGTGTGGTCGGCTTCGATTATGGCGCCGGAACTCCCGCGAATATGGCCGCCGGATACTTCGGTCACCTTCCAAAATCGGATGACGTTCTCCCAGTTCGTGGCGATCCATATCATCGTCGCAAAGACGACGGCAAGCCACAGTTTCCCGACCTGGAGAAGCAGCCATTCCCAGCAGCGTTCCAGGCCAAGCGCGGCCAACTGTCGACCTGGCCGGACATGATGCGCGAGCTGCACCGGCTGCTTCCATACCCGTTGTATGCGGACGATTACCTTGCCTATCCTGCGGCGAGGGACCGGCATGGTGAACGGCATCCCGGTCTACCCGAACACGTTCCGCCGTTTCCGAGCCTCAAGGGAATGAGCCTCGCGCAGGCGTTGGATGCGCTGTGCAACCATTTCCACCGCTTGTGGTGGAGGGAAGGTGGATCCCTCTATTTCCGCAGCCGCACCTGGTTCATCGAACGGCAGTATGAGGTACCACAGCCAATTCTCGACGCGATCCATTCCACATTAGGCGTCCGCGGCGAGATCGATGCCGCGACATTGCTATCTCTCGCATCCCTGACGGCGAAGCAGCTCCACGGGCTGGATCGCGTGATGGGAAAAGTCGCTGGGGGCGATGAGGATCGAGAAACAGTTTTTTCCTACTATGGATCGCAACCGAGATGGGGCGCTCACGAGTTTCTGAACGTGTTCGCGGCGCTAGATTCTAATCGGCAGAAACAAGTATTTTCGCCGCAAGGGCTGCCGCTCGCCGGCATGAACCGGCGGCAACGCGACGCTCTCATCTCGATGCTGGCGGTCGAGCACGGCGCTGACGCGCTGAGAAACTATCCGGATTTGAGCCTGCAGATCGAGCAGATCAAGTACCCGGAGATGGGTGGCCCAACCAGGGTTCGGATTCTGGAGGTTCGAGCGCGCTGCTGGGGCGGAGTCGGGGCGGCGCGTTCCAACGCCGAATACGCAGCGGGATTTGACCTAGCCTGCCGGCTGCCCAGAGACCCCCCGGCAGACGAAAGAGCGAGCCCAATCAAAGACGGCAGGACATCTCGATGACACATCCAGCCACCTAACGCCGCCTCCATATTCTGCCTGCGCGCTAATCAAACCATGAAACGGATACCGAGTTGATGTTCGAGACACTGTGCTTTCTGGGTGCTGTTGTCACAATCTCCGCCCCTCCGCCAGCGCACAACGGGAATTCCTTTTTCCAAGACATCTCCACCCAATTCACCCCCCGCCAGGGCCTCCCATCGAACGACGTCCGCAAAGTCGAAATCGAAGACGGCTACCTGTGGGCTTTCTGCTCCACCGGACTGGTCCACAGGAGCCTCAATGCGCCCGATACGGCCCGCTGGGAGCCTGCGGCTAAGCGCGGTCCCAAGTCTTCACCGATGCCGCTGCCAATGTTGGCGACGCGAGATATCGAGCCCACTTTCAGTTTAAAGGACAGCCAGGGACGAACGATCGTAGGCGCGCGAGTCAAGTCTTCGGGCTTCTCGGACGGAGAGCGCGGAACGGCGGTCAGTTACCTGTATAAGCTGTTTCGACTCGATGGAAACGCGCTCACGAGCATTGGTGAGAGCAAGGATGTCCGCGCCCTCCTCGCAAGCCACGAATTCACCTGCGGCGCGTCGGATAAGGCCGGACACTTGTGGATCGGAACACCGCGCGGCATCGCGGTTACGGATGGCAACGGCTGGTTCCACATGATTACGGGAAAGGAAGGCTTGCCGGTCGAGGACGTCAGGTGCATTGCAGTAGCCCCAAATGGTGACGTATGGGCGGGTGCCGATGAGGGCGCCTGCCGCCTTCGCGACGGCCGCTGGAGCTACTTCTGCGGCAAGCGCTGGATGCCCGGCAACCAGGTGAGGTCCATTACTGTCGCACTAAATGGCGACGCGTGGCTGGCGACCGACGGGGGCGTTGCCAGGATCGAATCGAGATCGACCACATTTGCCGAGAAGGCCAAGCACTACGAAGAGGTCACCGCAGCGCGCCATAACCGCAACGGATTCGTGACGATCTGCCGGTTCAAAGACCCCGAAGATCTGAATTCATGGGAGATCGAGGCCAGCGATAACGACGGCATCTGGAGCGGCTTGTACTGCGCGGCGGAGTGCTTTCGATACGCATCGACCAAGGAGCCTGAGGCGCGCGAGCTCGCGCGAAAATCAATGCGGGCCATCATGGACCTGGAACGGCTCACGGGCATCTCAGGATTTCCTGCCCGCTGCGTGGTGAAGAAAGACGAGAAGCGCGTGTTTCTTTCAACCGGCGAATGGCACGATTCGACAGTAGACCCTAATTACCGGTGGAAGGGGGACACCTCGTCCGACGAGCTGGATGGGCACTACTTCGTCTATTCGATCTACTACGATCTGGTGGCAGACGAGAAGGAAAAGGAGGAAATTCGCGCGCTCGTCAGGCGAATTACGGATCATCTCCTGAAGAACGGCTATCGCCTGATCGACATGGATGGGAAACCGACCCGCTGGGCAGTCTACGGACCTCAGGACCTGAACGACAATCCTGAGTGGGAAGAACAGCGCTGTTTGAATTCGCTGTCGATGCTCAAGTATCTAAAGGTGGCGCATCACATTACCGCTGACGGGAAATATCAGAAAGCATACGAGGAGCTGGTTTTGAAGCACCACTACCTGCTCAACGCAATCAACCAGAAGCAGGTGCCCCCGGCGGAGATCAACCACTCTGACGATCAGCTCGCGTTCATGTCCTACTACCCGATCCTGCTCTACGAGCGCGACGCCGAGTATCGCCGCCTGCTTCTACTGAGCCTGGAACGTAGCTGGCAGATCGAGCGGCCCGAGCGGAACCCGTTCTTTGACTTCGTCTACGGCGCGGTCACGGGAAAACCGTGCGACGCGGAGGAATCCGTGTCCACATTGCAGGAATGGCCCTCGGATCTGCGGCACTGGAACGTGAAGAACAGCTATCGCTCAGATATCACCATCAGCCCGCTTTCTACCGCGAACCGGCTGGAGGGCACGCGTGTACTGCCGGCAGGTGAGCGCCGCGCGATGCAGTGGAGCGACAACCCGTACGTCCTCGACGGCGGCGACAACGGCCGCCGGGAATACGACGGCGCTGCCTGGCTGCTGGCCTATTGGCTTGGACGGTATCACAATCTAATTCCGAATTGAAACCACTAATTAATACGAATGGACACGAATATGAGACTTTGTGATTCCGCATCGAATGGCAAGAACCAATTTGCGGCCCTTGCGAACAGCGGATATTATCACTGCGTTCAGCATCAACCGTTGAATCTGTTCATCCTTTCGCGTTCATTCGTGTCCATTCGTGGTTTGAATCCCTCTGCGTTTCTCCGCGTCCTCTGCGGTTAAATTCCTAACGTAGGATGTAATTGCAAAAATCCCTGAATTGTCATCCCGAGCAATCGATGCTGCCGGCAACACGTTGCGTGTAATGACAAAACGCAGCATTTCCGTCATCCCGAACCGTCGTTGTGAGGGACCTGCTTTTGACGTTTGTCCTTA
>JBGPOG010000428.1:0-4510 GCA_041487935.1 Chthonomonadia bacterium
AACCACCCGCCATACCTCCGCCGCGGCGCCCGCCGCCGCCCGCAGGTCCGCGTCCCGCGCCGCCCGCTCGGCCGCCGGATGGCATCCCGCCGGCTGCTCCTGCCATTCCACCACGCATTCCAGGCATGGCGCCGCCGCCCATCGATCCCATTAGGCCGCCCGGCATTCCGCCGAGCATTCCACCGCCTGATCCAGCGCCCAGGCCGGCATTCGCACCCGCCGCGGCCCCAAACTGCTGAGTGGTCTTGCCTACGATTGTGATGGTCCGATTGATTTTGACCAGCGTTCCCGACTTATACGCGAGGTAGATGTCACGTTCGTAGGTAACGGTGGGATTTTCTACATCCACTGAGCCGACGACAACCGAAGCAAGCTTGAATCCACCTTTAGAGCTGTCGTACGCCTGGTGAATCTTCGCGGTCGGGTATCCGCCCTCCCACTCGATCCCCTCGAGCGTGCTTGTGAGAACAACTTCCGGCTGCTTGTTCGGAGGCGTTCCCGGAATATCGAGCTTTTCTCTCTTCTCGCTTTGCCACTTGTCGCCGACGCGCACCGACTGCCGGGGCAGCATGGGAAGATTGATCGTCGTATCGACCGGAATACCGAGCTCGGCAAATTGCTCGAATGACACCGTCTCGTTCTGGTATTTTACTTCGCCCGTCGGAGTCAGCTCTTGATAAAGCGATTTCGGTAACTGGTCGGCAGGAAAGGTCGTTTCCTGACCGCCCTGGCGGACGGCGAGCTTTGTCAGTTTATTCCGAACGATCGCGTTGCCGTTCTCGTACTTGTCTTCCACGGCAACGAGCAGATTGCTGCGCTGGCCCACCAACTCCTGGTCAGAACTCCCTTGCATCCCCTGCGTCAGCCCGACCACAATCGCTACATTTCCATCTCGCTGATAAGTTCGGTTGCTTCCGTCCTGGAAAGCGTAACGAAGCCTGATGGGACCCGGATCGGTGCCGGCGATCTTGTTTGCGAGAGTTACTTTGACCGAGCTGGTCTGCATGGGGATGGATCCGCCTAGCTGCCCCTCTTTCGGTGCGTACAGAGTCGCGCTCAGCTCGTGCTGACCGTCTTTGGGAACTTCCGAGGTCACTCCGCCGCGAACTTTAATCGGCGCCTTGGTGTCCCAAACGAAAACAAATTCCTGGTTCTGGCGCAATTCCTTGCGCATTTCGGCCGTGGGAGCGAGCGCCACCCTGAACTGGCCGTCAACCGCATAGGCGATATATCCGCCTTCCGGAATGCTGGCCAGCGGAACTGTGATCCGCACCTTCTCGCGCACGGTGGCGCCATCCGGTGGTTTCCGAATGGTAAACGGCGCTTCGTTTTGCGCGCCCACAGGGGCCATCGCCGCCAAGCAAAGCGCGTTGGCGCCGATTGCAACGAGCGTCTTACGAATAAGCATCGACAATTCCCTCCTGGTTTGTCCTAGCATCCTCGCTCAAGTTTATCATGGGCGCATAAAAATGTCAACCGAATCGGCGACGGACAACCGTTCAATCGTGCAGGAAATTAATTTCTCCGTCCAGCCGCGATCCGTATACCGTTGAGCGCTTGCGGGTCTTTTCCGGTTATACGCTCCTGTGTCGTGCGGAAAATCCGCGGAACCAGGCAGCATTGACAGTCCGTTTATCGGTACAGTACACTTTAGACGAGCGAACTACCAGCGGGGTTACCCAGGGAGCAAGAAGGAGCAACATGAAATACCGAAAACTTGGAAACAGCGGCCTCGACGTTTCAGCCATTGGGTTTGGGGTCTGGACCGTCTCGACCAAAATGTGGGGAATTACCGATACGGCGGTCGGTATCGATCTGCTGCGTTCCGCATTCGACCTTGGGATTACGTTCTTCGATACGGCGGACGTGTACGGCGACGGCATGGGGGAAACGATCCTCAAGGACGCGCTCGGATCCAAACGGGACGAGATGGTGATTGCCACCAAATTCGGATACAACTTCTACGACTTTCCCGGCATCCAGGAGGGCCAGCGAGAAAGGCCGCACGATTGGTCGCCGGCCTTTGTCCGAAAGGCCTGTGAAGCCAGTCTCGCGCGGCTGGGGACCGATCGCATCGACCTATATCAGCTCCACAATCCACGCTTGGAAGCGCTTCGCAATGACGATCTATGGTCCGAGCTCGACAAGCTGAAAACCGAAGGCAAGGTTCGGATGATCGGAGCCGCCCTTGGTCCGGCCCTGAAGCCGGAGCGGCAGTGCGAGGAGGGTCTCGTTTCGATCCGAGAACGAGGCGTGGCGCCGCAGATCATCTACAATATGCTCGAGCAGCCGATCGGCGAAGCGATCTTTCCAGCCGCGCGCGAGGCGGGAATTCCCGTTCTGACCAGAGTGCCACACGCTTCGGGGCTGCTGGAGGGACATTTCGACGAAACAACCGAATTCGCCCCGACCGACCATCGCTATTTCCGCATGCATACTCCGCAAATGAAGGCAATGTGGCTCCAGGGCCTGAAAAAAGTGAAGACACTCGACTTTCTCATTCGTCCCGAACGCACTCTTGGCCAGGCAGCGCTTCAATTCATTCTCTCGGAACCCTGCATCGGGTCGGCGCTGCCCAACATCTACGAGAAGGCTCAGCTCACGGAGCTTGCCGCCGCCGCGGACACGCCTCCGATCTCCGCGGAGGAGCTCGCCCAGATCCGGGATCTCTATCGCCGAAACTTCGACGCTGTCGAAGAGGTAGCCGCGGCTTGACTATCTCCCCACAATTCGTGTCACACTTCGATCCCATGTTAGTCTCAATGCTTAATAGCCGCGACGACATTAGCTGGGGATCTCTAACAAATTCGAGATTCCTTCTGGGCCGGAGCAAACACCCCGGTATCGGATTTAGTCGAGGTTTGACCCGATGTGGAGGTTACTCAAAGGTGAAATCTTATGCGGCGGCGGCAATGGCGCTGACCGCTGCTCTATTGATGAGTTCTTTGGCTCCGGCAAGGGCCGGGCAAGCTACTTTGATCGCAACCGGCGGATCCGACCGAACGGTGAAAATCTGGGAGTCGACCGGGAAGCAACTGCAAAGTATCCTCGCTCATGATGGCAGCGTTACGTGCCTGGCCTTCACGTCTGACGGCAAGCACCTGTATTCCGGCAGCACGGACCGGACGGTAAAGGTATGGAATACAGACGACGGCTCCATGGAAAATAGCATCGATGCGCATTCGAAAGCGGTGCTTTGTCTCGCTCTGAGTCCCAACGGCGCGCTTCTGGCGACCGGCGGCGCAGACAACTTGGTAAGGCTCTGGAATGCCGCCACAGGTAAGCCCATCAAGTCGATCCCCGCGCACAGCCAGGCAGTTCGTGCCATTGCCTGGAGTCCCGACGGACGTTTTTTTGCGTCTGGCAGCGCGGATCGTTTGATCCAGATATGGAGGGCCGACGGCAACCTGGCCGGGACGATCGTGGCGCACGACGAGCAGATCAACGGCCTGGCGTGGACGATTGACGGCCGGTTCGTGATCAGCGGCGCGGCTGACGGTTGGCTGAAGATCTGGAACGCCGGCGATCTCAGTCTGGCCGCTCGCCACCGGGTTCACGAACACGGGCTTTTGTCGCTTGCCATCTCCGGGGATGGAGCTCTCGTGGCGACGACAGGAGCCGATAATCGGCTTCGAGTGTGGCGCATCGGAAACCGGGTCATCACTGAGGCCGGGGCAACCACTACAGACAAACCCCTCAATTCCGTCGTCTGGCTGCGCGATAACCAGTTCTTGGTTACCGGCGGCACGGACAAATTGGTCCGGTTCTGGAATGCGAGAGACCTAACGGAGTCCCGAAAGCCCGTTCCGAATGATTCATCCGTAATCGCTGTGGCCGCAACCACAAACTGACTTGGCCGAAGTTAGGTTCCCTGGTAATAGTTCATAGTTGATGAGAATGAAGCGGCAGGTTTGGGAGGGCGAGCGTCCCGCGAGCCGCGCCGTCCTGCGATTCGACGCCAACGGTATCGTGGAGGCTCGCGGGACGCTCGCCCTCCCGTAAACGTTTTCACTAAGTGTGAACACTTACGTTCCCTGCTGATCCTTGACGCAGCATCGATTTCCGTGCTATAAGACAAGTACAAACCTATCTACGCTAGGGGTGCTGGGAAACCGGCTGAGATTCCGAGTGAATTCGGAAAACCCTGACCACCTGATTCGGATAATACCGACGGAGGGAAGCGACAAGACGCATGCCGAGCGCCGCTGCCTTTTCCCCCGCGAGAAGGCTGCGGCGTTTTGCGTCTTCGGCGGTTTCGTTCGTTGGCGGTTTTCAGGCAAGCCACTGTCTCAATCGGACCCGGCGCTAATGAAAGGATGGAATCGAGATGCATCCCAGAATTCGCCGGCAATGTGATGGTTTCACGTTGATCGAGCTGTTAGTTGTTATCGCAATTATCGCGATACTCGCAGCGATATTGTTCCCTGTATTCGCGCAGGCGAGGGAGCAAGCGCGCCAGACCGTTTGTATCTCCAACTCGCGCCAGATCGGACTCCAGGTCCGGATGTAC
>JBGPOG010000429.1:0-4509 GCA_041487935.1 Chthonomonadia bacterium
AGACCGCCATCAGCCACGCCGCGACTTGGTAATCCCGCATTTCACCGGAAAGCGCGGCTCGGACGATCTCGCGAATCTCTTCCGGCGAATGCTCGCCGCCATCGCGCTTTTTCTGGATGAGGTCGGAAGGCCGCTTCATTTTGATGCTATCCCGCCAAGAAAGCTGGTTCCAAATTCACCGTGGGGTAGGGCGAACGCTTCGCGGATCGTGGCGCCGATGTCGCTGAATGAATCGCGGTCGCCAAGAGCAGATCCACGAGCCAGGCCGGGACCATGTGCGAGTAGGAACGCATGCTCGCGGCTATGATCGGTCGATGGAGTTGTGGGATCGTTGCCGTGATCGTTGGTGAGCAGCAACAGATCGCCCGGGCGCAGCGCATCGAGAATCTGCGGGAGGGATCCGTCAAACGCTTCAAGCGCGTCCGCAAAGCCGCGCGGATCGTTTCGGTGGCCGTAGAGCATGTCGAAATCTTCCAGGTTGGCAAAGATCAAGGAGCTTTCATTCTCTCTAGCCGCCCGAATCAACGCCGTTATGTGATCCGCGTTGTTGGTCGTGGCGTCCCACGATGCAATCCCACGGCCATCGAAGAATTCCCGAATCTTTCCGATCGCATGGATTTTCCTACCTGACTTCACAATCGCGTCCAGCGTGTTGGCGGGCGGAGTAAGTGGGAAATCCTTTCGCCGCTCCGTTCGTTTGAAGCAGCCTGGTTCGCCTTCGAAGGGCCGGCATATAACCCTCCCAACCGCATGTTCGCCGGACAGGAGCTTTCGCGCGATTTCGCAGATTTCGTATTGCCGCCCGATCGAGATCACAGCCTCGTGCATCGCGATCTGGAAGACGCTATCTGCGGAGGTGTACACGATGGGGAACCCGGTCCGAAGATGCTCCTCGCCAAGCTGCTTGATGATCTCGGTACCGGAGGCCGGGTAATTGCCCAGCGTTTTTGAGCCGGTCGCCGCCTCGAACGGCGCCATCACTTCGGGCGGAAAGCCGTTTGGATAGGTAGGGAATGCTCGATCGAGTACAATACCCATCATCTCCCAATGCCCGGTGACGGAATCCTTGCCCGGCGAGAGCTCGCGAAGGCGGCCGAAACAGCCGGCCGGTTCAGGATCCGCCGGAACGCCGGATATTGGCTGGATAAGTCCCAGCCCCAACCGCCCAAGGCTTGGGAGACTCAGTCCTCCAACCGCCTCCGCGGTATGAACGAGCGTGCTGCTCCCCGAATCGCCATATAGGTTGGCATCCGGTAGCTCACCAGCCCCCACACCATCGAGCACCACAAGAATAATGCGCCGGATCTTCAAGAATTGCGTCATGCCAACACTCCCCTACTCCACCGCGCGCTTACTCCGATACTCCATTACTCCCTTTACTCCTCTACTCCACTCACTCCGCCGCCAGCCACTTTTCCCACCTTTTTCCAAGGGTGACGTCCTGTGCGAGGATAGGATCTTGCGTTCGACCGGAACGTCGCAAACCGTCGGCAATCCAATCTTCTAGCCAGCGTTCCAGTTCCCGCGCCAGCTCGGGCTGAGCCTCGGCCACATTTCGCTCCTCGGCTGGGTCCTCCGCCAGTTCGTAAAGCTCTCGCGGAGTTGAGCCGTATGGGTCGGGCCGGCGAGAAATAATGAACTTATGCCGGTCCGTTCGAACCGCCCATTTCGATTGCCAGGTGTTCTCGCAGCAGACGACCCGATCCCAAAACGGCACCTCGTCCGTTCCCTCGGCAAGCGGCCGAAAATCCTTGCCTTCCATCCCATCCGGAACCTGCGCGCCGGCCCATTTCAGGAGCGTCGGAGCAAAATCGAGATGCTGAACGAATGAGCTTACTCGCCGCCCTTCCGGCACTTCACCCGGCATCCGCATGACTAGCGGCACCCGTATCGTGTTTTCGTACAACCCATGGTGGTCGAAAAAGACGCCGTGCTCGTACATCGACTCGCCATGATCGGCGGAGACTATCACTAGTGTGTTTTCCGCTAGTCCAAGCTCGTCAACGGCCGAGACAAGTTCGCCCACGCCTTCGTCGACGTGGTTAATCTCTCCGTCATATAGCGATACAACATAGTCCGCGTCCGTAATCGGCCCAAGTTTCTTAAACCACGTGTCCGCCCACATCCCCCAGAACGGCGTTTTCTTGATCGGATCGAACGTTTGGACTGCAGGATCGCACGGATCGCCTCCTAGCCAGAAGTTCCGATATCGGGCAGGCGGCAAATAGGGCGTGTGCGGTTCCCAATAATGGACATAGAGAAAGAACGGCTCCGATGAGTGCGCCTTCAGCCACGGAACCGCGCGATGGTTTATCTCTTCACAAGAGACCAGCAGCCTCATTCGATGTTTGTGAGACGGGTTGATGTAGTATTCATATCCGCGCGCCAGCCACGGCTTGATGTCAAACAGATTATCGATGGCGCAAGTCGTATACCCGGCCTGCTGGAGGAGTTCCGGAAGCACGGGCGTTTTCTTATCGAGATCGACCGAGCCGCCGTGACAAACGATATTGTGGCTCAGCGGATGAAGACCGGTATAGATCGTGGTATGCGCCGGAGTGGTCGGAATGCCGGGAGCATAGCACTTCTCGAACAGAACTCCCTGTGCGGCGAGCGCGTCGATGTGCGGACTGGTGGGAAGTCGATACCCGTAACACCCGAGGTGGTCTGCGCGCAAGGTGTCGATGTCGATAAAGAGGATGTTCATTGGAAAGAGTGTTGAGTGTTTGGTGTTTCGTGCTTAGCCACAAGCCTCGATCTTCACTTCTCCATACTAAACACTCAATACTCAATACTTGGGTATTATCCTGGAGACCCGAAGAGGGCTGCCGCTCCAAGCGACGGAGGAACTTCCTTCACTCCCCGCGGCGGCTTGAAGCTGAACTCGCTGTCGGGCGCGTCACTACCGAAAGTCTCTTTTTGGACGCTAATGGTCGACGTAATCTTCGAAGCGCCTAACGGTTCTTCTTTCACAATCCGAACGATGTGGTAGTCCGCTCCGTCCACCTCCATCCTTGTCTTTCCGCCGTCTGCCGTGCCGGCCTGGACCGTGAGGATGGTCTTCCCTTCGACCTTACGATCCGGCTCACGTCGAACTGCTGTAGATGCTTTGATCTGGGGAATAAACATCAGCGGTGAAATCTGGGCCTTCTCTGGGAGAGCGACGCGGAAGTAGGCGTTGTCGGAAACGTTGTAAAACCAGGCGGTCTTGCCGTCGACAACAACCATCATTTCGGGGATCGTTGTCAAATCGGGCGTCGTCTTCTGTCCGGGCGGAGCCGAGACGCGGAACCAAAGTTTGTTCGGCGCCTTCGACTTTATTTCGATGCTCATCGTCTGAGAAGCGTCACCACGCGATGTGACGAAGCTCCACGTCCCGTGATAAGTCTTCGCGGAGGAATATGCGGCTAACGTCCTTTGAAGGACATCCTTCGCCTGCGGCGCCGCCTGCTGTGTTACGGCAGCAGGCAAAAAGAGCGCCAGCGCGCCGCCCGAAATAATGAATTTGCACATTGCCGGCTCCAAATGCGTGTTGTACCTATTATGGCGCATCCAGCCGGTACATGCCTTACATATGGCAATACTTGGCGATTCGCGCTCCATCGGCCGGGCGCATGCGGATAAACTTGACCCCGATTTCCACTCCCAAGTCGAACCCATCCGTTCCGTCCATCCGAAGAACCAACCCGTCTGTGCGGACGGGCACATCGTCCCCAGGAAGGATGAAATCTACTGAAACGGCGGTGCCCTTCGGAATGGTGTGCCGTACCCGCAGGCGAAAACCACCCACACCAATATCGACGCAGGACGCCTTTCCGTTGAAATCCTTCGAATGGTATGACACCGGAAACGCGGTAGAGCTCCTGTTCGAGATCCGCCGTTCCGTTCGAGTCCAATTGCACGGAACGTCCAGCCAGACGACCGCACCCTCCTGTTTCAACACCTTTCCTTCGGCAAAGAACCGCTTGGCGCCTTCTCCCACCGCGCAGTCAACGCTAGTACCAACTGCAAGGCGCGGGAGCGCGCCTGTTTCGGTTGGGAGCAGCCGAAGACGGATATGATTCGAGCCGCTGGCTTCAAGATCTCCCAGCCAAGTTTGGCCGGTCGTCTTGAGGTGTATATCAGCGGCGCAGGATTTTCCTTGTAGAGCTTCCATGTCGACTCCTAGCGTGCAATTCAGCGCTGATGCGTCGCATAAGTCTTACAACAATTGTCGGCATTTCGTCCCGTTTAAGTCAGCGGTGCATTTCCATTGCCTGCGCGTAAATCCTGGGATATAATCAGGCCATGCTAAGCCTGATTCCTGATCGCCAATCGGATATTATTCGCAAGGCCATACTCTCCCTCGGCATCTTAATCCTACTGGCCGGGATAATCGGCGGGGCATTGCGCGGATACTCCAAGCGGTCACGGCAAAACGACCTTCTCGGGGCGGCCACGCAACAGGGGATTGCGATAATCGAAATGCTGGTTACACGTAAAGGAGATCAGGTAGGCGGATACGAATTG
>JBGPOG010000430.1:0-4501 GCA_041487935.1 Chthonomonadia bacterium
CCGTCGACACCGCCTTCCATTCCTGGCCGTCAATCGAGATCTCGATTCGGTAAGCCGTCGGGATACGATCGTCCAGCCTGGGAATTTCGGCGGCGTCGCGGCTCCAGTCTATGCGGTTGATTAGTGCGGACTTCGCTAGCTCGATCTGCGCCCATCCTTTTCCACGCTCGTTGCTGATCCAGCTATGCTCGTTTCCAAACAGGCCGTCATTCAGGTGGGCTACCTGATGGATCGAAAAGCCTGGGAGGACCGACGACGCGGTCGCCTTTGCTCCGTTTGCCGCGAGCGCAAGATTCTCCGTGCCTCCAAGGGCGAAAATCTGGAGCTCGTCGATACACGGCTCCGCGCCGTCGCGTGTAGCAAGGATGGTGAATCGCACAAACTTGGCGTTGGCTGGAGGGAATTCGTCGACGTTTCGCCGCGCGTTAACCGCCGTCCGTGTGCTTACATTCGACTTATGGTCGCGAAGTACGATCTGCCGCGCCTGGTCGTCGAGCTCGTTCATCTCGTTTGTCAGGGCGAGAATATCGCGCGGGGTCGTCTCCCGCTCTTCCTTATCCTTCGCGCTCAGCTCGCGCTTGCCGATGACCCGATCCCCATGCCGGACCCCGGCGAAACACGCGGCAATTCGATAGAAGTCGCGTTGGGGGATTGGATCGAATTTGTGGTCATGACAGCGGGCGCAGCCGACGGTCAGTCCAAGGAGCGCGGCGCCCGTCGTCGAGACGATGTCCTCCAGGTCGTTTATCCGCTGCTGGCGCGTGCCTTCTTCTTCTTGAATCCCGACCGTATCGTGAATTCCGGCAACCAGAAAACCGGTCGCAGCTTCAATGCCAGGGTCGCCTTTGCCCAGTACGTCTCCTGCGAGCTGCTCCGCAACGAAGCGGTCAAAGGGCTTGTCTTCGTTGAAGGAGCGAGTCACATAATCCCGATATCGCCACGCATTCGGGCGAAGGTGATTCTGTTCATAGCCGTTACTCTCGCCAAAACGGACAACATCGAGCCAGTGCCTGGCCCATCGCTCTCCATAGGCCGGAGAAGCGAGTAGGCGGTCGACAACCTTGTTGTAAGCACTGGGCGAGTTGTCGGCCAGGAAAGCGCGCGCTTCGTCCAAAGTTGGAGGAAGTCCGGTCAGGTCGATCGTAGCGCGGCGCAGGAGCGCGATCTTCGAGGCAACAGGAGAGGGAGAGATCCCCCTCTCGTTGAGCTTCTGAAAGATAAACCGGTCGATTTGGTTGCGCGCCAGAGCGTCGAACGGGGAACTTGGAACCGCCGGATTCGAGATTGGCTGCAGCGACCAGAGGGGCGCCATCGCGGCGAATGTCGTAGTGAGCGGCTCTTTGGGATAGTTTCCTCCCGACTCTATCCACGCGCGCAGCAGGCTGATCTCTTCCTGTTTGAGTTTGCCTGTCGGCGGCATCTTCCCGGAGACCACCATCTTGATCAGCTTACTCTGATTCGGATTCTTGTCGACGATTGCGTGAACCTGGATTGCTTGCGACCGCGAAGAGAGGTCGAGCCCTCCGGCTTTCTTAACGGAGTCATGGCAGGTGAGGCAGCGTGACGCTATCAGGCCGGCCGCGCGATTTGAGACGAAATCCTGCGGCGAAAATCTGCCGGTGAGGGCAGCCGAACGAACCGCGGGAGCGCCCATAACAGCAGCAGTTGCAAGAAAATAAGCGCCTATGACAATCATCCGCATCGCTGAAACTCTCGTGCTGGTCCGTAAGCTCATTCGAAAGATCTCC
Organism: Chthonomonadia bacterium; assembly: GCA_041487935.1. Lineage (GTDB taxonomy): Bacteria > Armatimonadota > Chthonomonadetes > Chthonomonadales > CAJBBX01 > JBGPOG01. The sequence continues at coordinate 1,749 of JBGPOG010000430.1, forward strand.
ATTTGAGTTAGTTGGACGCGCCCGGCTTCATTCCCTCCCGCGCCACGTTGCCGAAATCAATATGTCGGTCGCGCGACCATTCACGGAATGATAGGCATGATACACGAGATTCGATAACAGACCGCAAAGAAGGTTTCACCTGAATGGCACCCAAGCAGGCGAGGGCCTTGAACGTCGAGCAGAATTCCACCGAACAACCAAGCAGCGTCCAAATATCCGGCGAAGGAATGGAGCGTGCCGCGTCCAATGCCGGCGTTTACTTCCTGGCGCAGATTCTAAGCTGGGCGGTAACGATTCTTGGCGTAAGCATTATCCCTCGCCGGCTCGGGGAAGTCTCTATCGGTCAACTCGCGGTTTCGGGCGTCGTCGTTTCGGCTGTGGCGAATTGCCTGATGTTGGGGATCGAATCCTTCCTCATTGCGGAGATTGCCGTAAACCGCAAGGATACACCGCGAATTTTGGGCGCTACGTTAGGTCTTCGCGCCGTGATGATCGTCCCAATGGCCGCTTGCTCCTGCCTGATACTCGCCCTTATCCATGCAAGCCCGACCCTGTGGTCCCTCGGATTAATTACGATCGCAGTCTACGCGCTGATGTATTTGTCCGAACCGATGCGGGCTGTCCTTACTGCGTGGGAAGACGCGCGCGCCGTAGCGCTGATGGATATCGTCAGCATCAGCGCGCCAATTCTAGCGATCCCATTTCTACACTACGGCAATGTCATCGTGGTGATTTGTACGTTGTTCGTTGTCATCGGGCTGTTCGGATATCGCGTAATTACTGTTAACAAAGCAATCCGGGTCGATCTGCGCGTGGATCACGAATTATGGCGTCGAATCGTTCGAGGAGGACTACCGTTCCTCGTAAACGACGTTCTCGCGCAGGGATATCTGCTTAGCGGGACGCTGGTTCTGCGCTATTTTGCCGGGAACGCCGCTGTCGGCGAGACTGCTCAGGCCGGCAAGATATTCGGATCGTGTCTGTTCATTCCCTCAGTCCTGGCGACTGCATATGTGCCAGGACTCGCCAGAATGGCGCAATCTCTAAACGGGCAGTTTCATTTGGCGCGACGCCGGCTGGTATCGTTTACGATGATCGTCGGCTTGCCGATGGCGGCGGCCCTATTCCTGGTGGCAGAGCCTCTTTGCCGTCTTCTTTATGGCGGTCGAATGTTCTTGAGCACGCCCCTGATTTTGAAGATCTATGCGATCAACCTGATCCCTGTCTATTTGAATACTATCCTCTATCGGGCTCTTGCGGCCGAGGGGCAGTCGGGCAGATGGACCCGATTTCTTTGTTTCACTGTTGCAATCAACGCCGGTTCTTGCGTGGCGCTGATACCACTTATGGGGCGATTAATGAACAACCCAGGGGCGGGAATCCCGGCAGCTTCCCTGGTTGCCGAGAGCATCACTTTGATTGCCGCTCTGGCGATATTGCGGATCGGAATCTTCAGCGACGGCCAGGCGCCAAGGTTGGTTCGCGCGTTGGCGGCTGTTGGAATTATGGTGGCTGTCATGATGGTATGCGGAGGGATGTTTTTCCCGATCACCGCCCTGCTTGGCGCCGTAGCCTTTGGATTGGCGTGCCGGTTGCTTCACGTCGTGGCCCCGGAGGATTCGGTTCGCATCAGAACCGCGATCACGCAGAAGTTCCGAAGAAAGGCGGCGATTTTGAGGCTAGCTGATTGAGTCCATTGAAAGCGACGGCGACCGTCCATTCAAATCAGCGTGTCTAAGGAGGGTGATGGGAGGATTGGATGGGATATTCTTCATCCAACGTTCCGGCCCACCTGAGAGAGAACGGTGTCTCAGTCTAGGCGACTCAAGTCGAAGGGCCAACTATTTCTACTCCTTCCACTCCGGCAGCCGTCCTGGCGTCCATGGACACCCGGCCGTATCCATTGCTTTTTCGAGCCTTGCCAAATCCTCTTTGACCAGCCTTCGAAGCTCGCCGACTTGTACGCCGAGATCCTTCGACGCAATTTCATATGAGCGCAGCGAGGTGCCCGTCACCGGCCCGCTGGAGGCAAATTGGCTGGAAAGAATGTAGCCGAGCCGATCCTGAATAGAGGGCAGTTGGTTCTCTTCGCGCGCCCGGAGTCCGGGGTCGCCGCGAAGCGAAACCAGGATTAAATCGAGCTTTGCCTGAATCTCCCTGGCCTCGTCGAGGAGCTTTGGCGAAGCCGCGGGCGTTTCCTGGATCGCCCGCTTCATTAAAGGCAGTCGGGCGTTCAAACTATTGGCCGTTTCCATCGTGCCGGACATCGCGCGTTGGAGCCTTGCGAGCTTCTGGTGAAATGCGGCGAGCTTGACGCGGTCTGCCGGTAAGATTTGCGTCTCATCCAAGGGGCGCACGGAAAATTCGGTGGGCTCCGCCAGTTCCGCGGTCAATCCGCCGATCTTCTTCGCGATTGCAATTCGATAGTTTCCGGGCAAGACAGGCAATCCGGAGCCTCCGCCGCGACCCCGGCCAGAGGCGGGCGGAACGCCCGCATCCGGCTGCGGTGGAGCGACCGACGGATAACGCAAATCCCAGTTCACGCGATGAATGCCGGCAGATGCCGGCCCTGTAAGCCGCCTGACGACATGCCCTGCCGAGTCCGAGATCGTCAAAATGACGCTGGGCGGCTCCTCATCGGCTTCGGCCTTGAGCTGCTCGTTGGTAGGGTAGGGAGGGACTTCCTTCTTGCGCTCAGCCTCGCGTTCGGCATCTTGCCTGAACTGCTTCTTGGTTTTGAGTGATTCTTTGAG
>JBGPOG010000431.1:0-4492 GCA_041487935.1 Chthonomonadia bacterium
CGATGCCGTGGTGAGCGCAATCACGTGGAAATATGGGTGCAAGCTCGGACGGATTGCCGCCGTTAAGCCGGCAGCCGTCGAGTTCAAGCACGATGGAACCAAGTACACGGTCCGCGTTCCGAACGCCGCTTACCTTAAGACCGAAAGTTTCGCGTGCAACCACTGCGTTATGCCGCACGCGGTCTGGTACGAGCCGTTTGTGGGCCTGAAGAACAGCGCCATTGCGAAGGCGGCCATATGCGAATATAAGGGGGATCCGGAACTGGCGGCCAAGTGGCTGCGGACCGATGAGAACAGCAGCTTCTTCGGCCAGTTCGCGTTCTAGTTCCTAAATCAAACCTTCAATCCACAGAGGGCACAGAGAACCACAGAGGATGGTAAGAGTCCTCCACGGTGATCCGTGCCCTTTGCGGCATATTTCGAGAGAACGTCCTTCACGCGCCCCAAATCCCGAATATCGCGTTTAACTAAAGGCCCGGCTGGTTCGATTGGCGGAAATATTGCTCCTTGAGCCTTTCCTCTGCGTTCCCTGCGCACTCTGCGGTTAAATCGTTCCTCTACTTCGACGCCTTTACATTGCCGATCCAGAGCGTGTTATCCCCTTCGCCGATGCCGGCAATTCCATAAATGTCGATGATCACGAGTTGGTTGATTTGCTCTGCGTCAAGCTTCCCGTTGGAATCCTTCGAATCGTCCGCGGCTCCCATCTCCGAGAACGGGACGGAGATCTTCTTCAACTCATTCCCTCCGGGTACGTCCACCATCGTATTGTATTTTCCGCCACCGGACTCTTCGACTTGAATCAGCAGCTTACATGCCTTTGCGGATACCACCGATACGTTGATGGTCTTCATTCCGTCCAGGTTGCCGCGCTTGATGCTGCGAACCAGCCCGGCAATCTTGCCTGCCTGCTGCTTATAGTCTACTTGCAAGGCTTTTCCCGGCGGGATCTTGCCTGCCGCCTGGCTGAGTTTGATTCCGCCGACTCCCATCCACGCCACCTGCGGATGCGCAAATGTATCGAGCGCAACCTCCATCGGTCCGGTGGTGGACGACGATGGCAGGGCATCCTCCGAAATCTCAAACTCATCCAGATACACATTGTGGGCGCCCAACTTAATGCCGAATAGATCGACTATCGCGGCGTCGCCTTGCGCCAGGAATTGGCCGATGTCGCCAATCGCAACGTTCTCTACCTGATCGAGATCTAGCTTGCCGTTCGGATCCTTCGGATCGTTTGGGCCTTCATTAAGATTGAAGTCCGATGCGCTAAGCTCAACTTTCTGCCACTCGTCCTTAGGGGCATTGAATCCGGCCATGTACCGCCCGCCATTTCGCTCCTGTATGGAGACGATCAGTGTGGTCGATTGGTCCGACTTGATCCAGAGCCTAATCGACTTCATCTTGGCCAGGGCGGGCGGATTGACGGGCAAAATAGCGGCGCCCATTCCGCCTTTGGCGATCGTGTAGCTGTATTGAAGCGACCCCTTCCCTGCTTTGACATTCGTCGTCGTATTCGTCACGCCGACCTTCGTATTCTCACCCAATGCAACCCAACTCTCCTCATTGCTTTCAAAACTGTTGTGTACCAGGGCGTTTCCCTGGGCAAATCCGCTTCCGGTAGACGCGACAAGCGCGGCTACCGATAGCGCGCCTATGAGCATCCTCATAATATTCCTCCCTCGCTATATTGCGGTCCAAAGGGGTTACGAACTCTCGAGAAGAGAGGTTTCGCCCGTGAGTCAACCTCCCGGTAAACGCTACTCACCACTCACCACTCACCATTCACCACTCACCACTCACCACATTGCCCTATCCCGGCGGCCAGTTCATGAATCGTCCGCCAAGGACGTGAAAATGGAGGTGGTAAACCGTCTGTCCGCCGTCGTCGCGAGTGTTGATGACGATACGAAAGCCCGACTCGTCCAGGTTCGTGCGGCGGGCGCCTTCGATCGCTGCCGATAATCCCCGTCCAAGCAGGTTGGGATCATCCACATCCAGAATGGTCTCGAAATGCTTCTTGGGAATGACGAGAATGTGTACCGGCGCCTGGGCATTCCGGTCGGGAAAAACAAAGAATTCTTCGTTCTCATAGATCGCATGTACCGGAATCTGGCCGTTTGCGATCTTACAGAAAATGCAGCCTGTGTTCATGTTTACTCCAAATTGCAGCGCGACGAGTTGAACTACGGCGATTTGATCTCTTGTATGACGATTTCCTTGTACCAGGCCTCGCTCGGTTTGCCGCCATGTATCTGAAGGCCGATAACGCCCGTCTGCGGAATGCCCTCGTCTGCTTCCACATAATCAACCATTTGGGAACCGTTGATCCACAAACGGATCCGCTTGCGTTCGCAGAGAATGCGATACTCGTTCCAATCGCCGTGGCGCCAGGCTTTCTTCAAGGCGCCCTCATCCGGCTTCACCAGCGTCCGGTTTCTCCGCGACTCATCATACAGCGATCCCCAATACCCGTCCCCCATATCGGCCTGATAGCCCGAGACCTCTGTATCATTCGGAATTCGCTTGCTCCTAATCTGGACGCCCCCATTGGCCCCTTCGCCAATCAGTTTGAATTTGAGACGAAGCTCGAAGTCGCCAAACTCACGGGTCGTGCAAAGGAACTCGTTTCGCGGGATGCCGTTCTTCAGGCCGCCGCCTACGATCGCGCCTTTTTCTATGCGAAAGACTTTCAAGTTGCCTTCCCAGCCGTTGAAAGTCTTGCCGTCGAAGAGCTTCGACGGTCTGCGATCGGCCATGGCGATAGAACCGGCGAAAGCTATAGCCAATATGAGTGCCAATCGTCGAGTAATCAACCAATTACCTCCGCAAGCTTGAAAAGTTGAAACGACGGCCGTTGCCCGCCATGAATGGGTTCCACTCGCCGTCGAGGTCTTCCTTCCTGAGGTTCTTCTTGTCGTGTCGTCGGAGGCAAATGAGCGCGCTGCGGCGAAGCTAAACAGGACTCTGAACGTAATCTCAACCTGAAGGACGACAAATGACCGTACTACCGATACTTCTCGCGACAACTATGACTCAGCTACCATCTGGCGATCGGGCCGATCATCAGCTATTCTCACCGCAAACCCAATGGATATGGGACGGCGGTCCGGACAAGCCTGTCGACGCCTACCGTTTGTTCAGAAAGGAATTCTCCCTCGATCGCAAACCTTCGAAGGCCGTCCTCAGGATCACCGCCGATGCCGAATACCGCCTGTTCATCAATGGCGAATACGTGGGCCGGGGACCCGCTCCCAACCCTCCGGCGCATATCAGTGTCGATGTCATCGACGTAGCCAAAAACCTGACATCCGGCGCAAACTGCATCGGCGTGATCGTTTACCACTTGGGCATTCCCAGTTTTCCTCGAATGCTGGGCCGCGCCGGACTGATTGCACAGCTCGACACGAACAAAGTGACGATTGCCACGGACGCATCATGGAAATGTCACGACGCCTGGTGGACGCCATCGGGCCAACGTTACAGCATTTTTCGGGAGTTCACGGAGATTCTGGATGGGCGGAAGGAGCCTGCCGGTTGGAATAAGCCGGGATTCAATGATGGGGGTTGGAAAGTGGCTGTCCCGCTGGGGCCGGTTGGTACTGCTCCCTGGACAGCTTCCGAATCTCGTGATATTCCATTCCCCGCAGATTCAGTAACGTTTGCCCGGTCAATGCTTTTTTCGAGCGAAATCAGCCTGAAGCAGTTCGACGCAAAACAGGCCGTCCAAGTGCTTTCGCAGGCTCCAGAGCAACAGAGTCCGCTGTATGCTGGAAAACTGAAAGGAATCCCACTCGATCCAAGGGTTTTCCACAAGGAGATCGGCAACGCGCAATATCCGTCGACCTTTGGATTTGACTTCGGCCGAGAGGTGTCCGGGTTCCCGGAAATCGTTGTTAATACTGGCACTGACGGAGTCATCATCGATCTGGGTTATGGCGAAGGGATCGATCGGCAAGGACACATCTCCGTCCGCCGCCAGAATTACGCTTCCTGCGATCGGTTGATCCTCCGTAAAGGCCCGCAAACACTCAGGGTATTTCACCACCGGGCGTTCCGATACATGGTTCTTGCCGTCCAAGGCGGGACAGTCCGTATTGAGACACCACGGATCATCGAAAGCGGTTACCCGAACAAAGACCGAGGAGCCTTCTCGTGCAGCGACCCAATGCTGACGAAGATCTGGGAAGTCGGCCGCCATACGATGCGCATCTGCATGGACCAGGGCTTCATGGACTGCCCCTGGCGCGAGCGCGGACAGTACATCGGAGACGGTTTGGCGGAAGGCCCGGTTGCGCTCTATGCTTTCGGCGACACAGCCCTCATGCGCCGCTTCCTCCGTCAGGCCAAGCTCTGCCAGCCGGCGGACGGTCTGTTGGAGCCCGCGTATCCCAACGATTGGACCGCCTGGCATGGGAGTCGCGGGCCAAACCGCATTCCCGGTTACGGACTGCTCTGGGTCGTCATGCTGGAGCAGTACTACCGGAATACC
>JBGPOG010000432.1:0-4487 GCA_041487935.1 Chthonomonadia bacterium
CCGTCTTCCAGGTCGCCGTCGTGAGCCGCGCCATCTTGCCTGGTTCTGCGGCCCTTCTTGTAGTCATCCTGCTGCTCTTTAACGGTTCGGAGTCCGCCTCCGCTGGTGATTCCGATGTCCGAGAAGCCGAGCGCCTGGTAGAGAGCCACCACCGCATTCACCCGCTTCGCGAGCTCCGGATTTACTGCGTTCAGTTTGGCCTGCAGAGGATAGGAAGCTGGAGCAGGAGCGACGTCGACGTGGTAGTGCTTCTTGAAGTATTCCTGAACCACGGCAATGTCCCAACTGCCGGAGCCGGACAGGAGGACATCGCCAGAGCCGGCGGCCGGATCCTGGCTGGTCTGGCCGGACCCCGTTAGGGCCACGAGGCCGCAGAGGACACCGGCGCCGTACATGAGAAACCATCGCAAGCATCTCGTCATTCGAATCCCCTCATTCCAGGTCGCCCCGGCAGTCTTGCCCTCGGATCGAGGAGCATCAGAACTCGGTCACCTGATTTTCGCGAATGACGATCTGGGAAAATCCCCCGGTAGACTTGAGATAGTACGATCCGACCGGCAGAATCGTCTTGCCACCGTCTACGAAGTGGAATTCTGTCTTCTTTGTCAGATCGTAGATGCCCGCTTTAACGCCTGCCGTCACACTCAACAATCCGACTTTCATCACCGTGTCCATGCGTGTTTCGACCGGAACGTTTTTTACCGGCGCGCCATTGACCAGGATGTCGTACTTGCCGGGAGGAAGCGGAGTCGGATCTCCCAGAAACACAAGTTGGCCCCCATCAGCCTGGCCCGCGGGCAGAATTGTGGCTCCGCCGATCGCGTCCTTGTCGTTGAACCCGAAGACCAGCCGCCCCAGCGCGCCCTTCAACTCAGGGTTGGGTCTGATCTCCCATAATGCAGCCGTTTCCGCCGCAGGGCTGGGCTTCTTGCCCGCTCCATCGATGGGGAAGCTGTAGGTCGCCGGTCTGCCGTCGCGCTCCTGGCGGAACATGGCCCACTTCCCGCTCGGGTCCATCGAGACGTCCTGGCCCACCTTAAGCGCGGAAAGCCGCGCCCGGCGGATGATCGCCGCCTGGTCGCCGCCTTTCGCCACTTCTTCACCATCAACCCTAAACTGCATCGTGCGGCCGGTCGCCTTATCGCGCGCGGTGACGATGGCGCAGCACGGGGTGCCCGGGTCAACGCTGATCGCCGCAATTGCGCAGCATGGCTGCCCTGGAGCGACGTCGACGAGCGAATACGATCTTGCGACGCCCTTTACCGAGAGCACATGTGTTCCCGGCGCCCCGGGTCCCGCGCCGGTGATGACATCGTCGCCCTCCTTCATAGCCCGGATCGCCTGTGCGCCGGCCTCGAACTGTGTGGTGAGGTCCGTCGCCTTTTCGCGGATGGTGACGATGCCGTTCGCAGAATCCACTCCGATAACCGAACAGCACGGCGCGCCTGCCTTGACGCCGGAGCTTATAGGGAAACTGTAGGTTTCAGGCTTCCCGTTCATATCGGTGCGGATGATTGCCCATTTCCCCTTGGCGTCCATCGCAACGTCCTGGCCGACCTTGAGCGCTCCGAGAACCGCCTGGTTGTTGATTGTCACATGATGCGTTGCGCCTGTGGCTTTGTTGCGGACGACGATGCCGCCGTCGAGCGCCGCCAGGTGGATTTGAGAGATGCCGCAGCAGGGGTCGGTTGGAGCCGGCTCATTGAGCGCATATGCTTTCTCAACGCCCGCGATAGAGAGCGTCTTGAGGCCCAGTAAGTCCGCGTCCACTTGCGCGCCGATTTTGAGCGCGCTTAGTGTCGCGGCGCCGGCCTCGAACTGCCATGTCCGGCCCGTCTTGTTGTCGCGAATCGTGGCGAACCCTTTTGCGGCATCGACCCCGATCACGCCGCAGCAGGGTTCAGATCGGAAGCGCGCGCCTATAAGCAGCGGCAGCGAAAGCATTAAGAGGACGGCGAGGAGTGGGCGCGCCAGAATCCTGGGTTGGGGGTGTACCGCGTGCTTGCCGAATGGAAGCAACGCGTCAGCGATCGTCATTTTCGTCTCCACAGGCCCTAACCCCGACACTGTATCCCGAAGGCCGGGAGAGGTGGAGCACGAGTCTCTATTGCGCCTGTTCCGGCTGCCGACAGGAATATCCTCCATTCGCGACCAATACCGCCGGGTGATGATTCATGGTCGTTCCTGGGCGGGACTGTGGCACAACTAATCATAGTTGCGAGCATTTCCCACGAACGTGAACATGAACCCCTTGAGGCGCAACCGCGGTCGTTTCAATTGCAGGTTATCCTCAACCGGGCAATGGGTTACTCGGGTCCTGCGGCGTTGGCAGCATGAACCACTCGTGATAAGCGACCGCGATGTAGAACTCCTCGCCTGGGACCTTCTCGCAGATGGATAGAAAGCCGGCGGAGAAGAATTCCCAATCGGGATCGTCGGCGAAGGTATTGTCTTTGATGAAGAGGGTCAGCGACTAGCCGTCTGTCGATGGGATTACCCGGAGGAAGGTTACATTTGGGCGGCGCTCGGGATCTAGCGGCAGCAGGACATTGTAGCCATCCGCGACCATAAATTCCGGCTCGCCCCACTTGAGCTCGGACTCCCACTTTTCCGGTCCCTCGTGCTTCTCGAGGATTCGGTCCCAGCGGTAGGTTTTGATCTTTTCGATCGTTTCTGGGGAGAGGTCGGCGAATTTCATCGTTGTTTTCCGCTTTTACGATCAGTAATGGAAACGCGCTTGCAGGAAGTCGATTCGGTCGTCGCTTACAACGTAAACCACGCGATGCTCTTGCGTTAGGCGGCGCGACCACGCGCCAGAGAGCAAATGCCTTAGCGGTTCGGGCTTGCCAATGCCGGTAAACGGGTCTCGAATGATGGCTTGCACGAGATCGAGCAATTTCAGCGCGATCCTTCTATTCGTCTCGACCCAATAGGCTAGATCATCGAGGAAGTCCGGATCGACAACGACTTCACGTTCCTTCTGCGGAGTCGGCCCCTTACCCTTCCTCTTCAAGGCCAAATTCCTTGCGCAGAGCAGCTACAGTCGTGTGTGTTCCAGTTCCTGCCCTGGCACGCTCAATGGCTTCTAGAAGACGTTTCGCATTCTTGGGAGATCGCAAGAGATGGGCCGTCTCCAGAATGCTAGATAGCTCCTCCGCTGAGATCATCGCAACATTCCGTCCTCCCCTGCGGGTAATAATCACGGTTTCCTGGTCTTGGGTGACCTTATCCATTAGCGTTGCCAGATTCGCTCTGGCATTTGAGTAGGTTGTTTGAATAGGCATTCTAGCACTCCTCGAGGTGTTGTACGTAGTTATTGTACAAGACTCGATTGACAATGTCAAGTTTCTTTGTCAACCTGCGAGGAAGACTCATGGAGTTTCGAGGGTCTCCGCTGCGCGATCCTCCACGGCTCCTGGTTCCGACGCAAGATCAGAGGCCCTGGCCGGTTCACGGAAGAAGATCAAGAAGATAACCAGTACCGCGGTCGCACCGAGTGCGGGGGTTATCCAGATGGCTTGCCAGTCGTGGGTAACGATTCCGGCTGCCGACGTCACCGTGTGCATAGCGAGCACCTTGCCGGCAAGCATCGTACCGACGAATGCGCCGACGCCCCACAGAATGAAGGCGATAAACCCCTGGCAGGCGCCGCGGATGCGCTCATTGGCTTCGGCATCTACATAGAGTTGGCCGGCGATGAAAAGAAAATCATAACAGACGCCATGTAAGAGGATGGCGCCGAAGATGAGCGGGATTTGCAGACCGGGAGCGCCTACGCTGCCCGCTAGAAGGAAGTATCGCAAACACCACGCGAGGATTCCAATGAAGATCGTCCGTTTGTAGCCCAGTGTCTTCAGCATTAGGGCAAGCAGGAAGAGGAAGATGACATCGGAGACCTGTGCCAGCGTCATTTTGAGGGCGAGGTAACTCCACTGCAGGTCTGTCAGGTAGATCGACATCATGACGAAGTAGAAGTAGAGCGGGATGCAGATTAGAAACATGCAGCCGATGAAGATCGCAAAAGAGGGCTTTTTCATCAACGCCAGAGCGTCCAGGCCGAGAACCTCCCCGAAGCTGACGTTTTGGCCGACCTTCTTCGGAGGCGTGTGCGGCAGCGCGAGAGAGAACAAGCCGAACACAATAGAAACACCGCCGGCGAAGTAGAATTGAACTGAAGACTGCTCCGCCTTCAGGAGGCTGATGACAACCCCGCCTGCGATCCACCCGAACGCAGAGAGTATCTTGACCTGCGGAAAATCTACTTTTGCGTCTGCCAGGTGATGCATCGATAGCGAGTTGCCCAACGCCAGAGTTGGAGTGTACAAGGCGCAGTAGAGAATAAGTGTGGGATAGAACGACCCGAAGCTCGTGGCGCTTGGGAGGATGCATAGCACGACGCCGCCGAGGATCCCGAGAACGGCAAGCATTTTCTCCGACGCGAAATAACGGTCCGCGATCAGGCCGGTGAAGAACGGCGAGATCATGGA
>JBGPOG010000433.1:0-4477 GCA_041487935.1 Chthonomonadia bacterium
CAGCCGCCACCTCATAGCGGCCGCCCCCAGAATCCGCACAAGGCGAAGCCGTGATTGTAAGTGTTGAGCGTTGTGCGTTGAGTGTTGAGCTTCCAGTATTCATTACCGCCCCGCTCCTGGTTTTGGGAGCGGGGTTTTTGTTTGGATTGTATGAACTATGATTTGTCGGATTGAATGATGGACTGTGGTGCAGCCAAGGCAATCACACTAAATCAGAAAATCACAAAGATCACCGTTCAGAGGGCGTGGGAGCGGGAGATCGATGAGGATTCAGCGGGGTTGTATGGGCTGACTGAACTACGATTTGTCGGATTAACCGATCTATTGGAAACTAGAAATTGTCAAAACCCTTTCCGGCTATCCAACAGCAGCGTCACCGGCCCATCGTTTATCAGGGCTACGTCCATCATTGCGCCGAAGATGCCGCGCTCTACGTGGATTCCTGATTCGGCGACCTTCTTGCAGACAGCCTCATAGAGCTCATTCGCTCTCTCGCCGCAGGCGGCCTCTATGAAGGACGGCCGCCTTCCTCCTCTTACATCCCCGTAAAGCGTAAACTGAGAGACGATTAGCGCGCCGCCGCCATTCTCGAGGAGAGACCGGTTCATTTTGCCGGCTTCGTCTTCGAAGACGCGCAGGTTTACGATTTTGTTGGAGATGTAGTCTACGTCCGCCTGCGTGTCGTCTGCCTTCATGCCGACGAGCACCATGAAACCGCGCCCGATCTGGCCGACGACTTTGCCCTCCACGGTGACGGAGGCGTTTTTCACGCGCTGGACGATTGCCCGCATGTCGGAGCCTTTCTTGCTGCAGAATGCCCACGAAGTTATGATTTGCTCGCGGACATCGGGAATCCTGCGGCCGCTTTGCCAGGTTCGGGGCCGGTGTCACTATTAGTCCGGATACTTCTCTTCCCTCGATGCGGAAATAATCTTCGGGAAGCCAGGCAAAAAATGGGGGGTGCCTTGTCTAACGAATTAGAGACCTGCACGACGGAGGGTAAGTGAGTGGCATGTTCGAGAGTGGGATCGTGAGTGAAAGGGATTTCCAGGTTCGCGGCGATGCGGATAGAGCCGACGAACTGCGGTTGATCAGCCGGGTGCTGGATGGCGACTATGCCGCGTTCGATGAGATCGTCGAACGGCATTGGCGGCGCGTGGCATCGATTGCGGGACGATTCCTGCCGAATCCCAATGACGTGGAGGATGTCATCCAGGAAGTGTTCGTCCGGGCGTTTGAGAACTTGCACGAATTCCGCGGACAGGCGAGCATTCAAACGTGGCTCATCAGGATCGCCCTGAACCTGTGCATGAACCGAAAACGCAGCTTCTGGCAAAAGCGGGTGCTGCTGGTGGAAGAACAGCCGGATGGGTCAGATAGGTCCTATGGGACGGATGCGGATGTGGTTCAGCGGGAGTGGTCCAGCGAAGTGAGGCGCATTCTGAACCGGATGCCGGAGAAATACCGGCTGCCGATCGTGTTGCACTATTTCGAAGACTTGAAGGGGCGGGAAATCGCCGACGCGCTCGGCTGGAGCGAGAGCACCGTGTGGTCGCGCATCTATGCGGGCTGCAAGGAAATGAGGAAGGCGCTGGCTTCCTGGCAAGACTAGGCCGGGCGCCGGAGTATCCGGGAGGAACGAAAATGCGTTGTCATAACGCTCGAATTCTAATCGCGAAGCGGCAGGCCGAGACACTGGATGCTTCGGAGGCTGCCAATTTGGAGAAGCATTTGGCTTCTTGCTCGAATTGCCGGGCGGAGTCGGAGGAAGTGCGGAAATTCGACGCCAGGCTGCGCGCTGCCGTGAGCAGTTCGGCATCACCGGCTCTTGCAGTACCGCGACCGGAGACCGGTCAGCTTCTTTCGCGCACACAGCACAGCGTCCGTCGGGAGATTCTATCGTGGCGCAGATTGGCCCTGGGATCCGCGGCAGCGACGTTCTTGATCGCCGCGCTCCTCGTGGCGGTAGGGCGCTCGAACAAGCGGTCAAATCAGGCGATTGCGGTAGCGCCCCGGCAGAACACTGGGCCGGCCGCAATTGCCCGGCATCGACCAGACAATGCCGGCGGTACTGGACTGAAGGATGAACCGGCCACGGCAGCCTTCCGTCCAATCACTCGCGACGGATTGCGGACGGCTGATGGATCACATCGCGACGAACTCCGAGTACCCGCACAGTCTTCACCGTTCGTCCGTCAGGCGGAGGCGATTGGGGTCGATCGAAAACCCGGGATTGCCAGTTTCAAGCCCCAACAGGACGACCTGGCTTATTTGAATCCGGATGTTGTCGCGAGCGCCTCAGGATCAGCAAAGCGGTCTTCGCAAAACCTCGCGATGTTAGAAGCCGCTTTGCGTGGGCGCCTCAGGGCCGGCGACGACTTTGTCAGCGTTCCGGTTCCATCCGTGGCGGGTGGGGATCAGCGCGCCGTGCAGGCGGCAGCCACGGCTTATCAGAAGGAGCGGGAGATCGTCGATGCACGATTAGTTCGCAAGGTTACTCTCGCCGAAAAAGGTGTCTCTTTCAGTGACCTTTGCCGCAAGCTGACATCGATCGCCGGCATTCAGTTGACCGCCAACCGGCGGGTGGCGGACGACAAGATTACCGTCTTCTGCCGCGAGCGTCCGCTGCGGGACATTATGCGCCAAATCAGCTCGCTATTCGGTTTTATGTGGCTCAGGTCCGGCTCCGAAGGGGCTTACGAATATGAGCTGAGCCAGACTCTGAAGTCGCAGCTCCTGGAGGAGGCCTTGCGGGAGCAAGACCGCAACGAGATGCTCCTGGAAATCGACCGGCAGATGGAGGAGTACCGGAGGTTCCTGGGACTTCCATTCCCGCAGATCAAAGGCCTGGCCAAGAAGAAATTGGCCGAGGGCTTCAAAGTGAAGGGCGCGTTCGAGGAGTATAACCGGCTCAACATGCTCCAGCACGGCGGGCTGGCGCCCGCGAACATGTTTTTCCGCCTCTCACCTGCCGAGTTGGGGGCGCTGCGGAACGGCGAAACACTTTCGTGGGACCTCTCGAATGGCGAAGGAAGGAGATTGCCGCCGCAAACGCTTGCCGGCCTCGCCGACAGTTTCAAGGACATGGTATCCGGACCTCCAACGGTCACGTCGAAATTGACAGCCACCTTGAAGCTGGACATGAGCCAGCCTGGTGAATACGAGCTTCAGGGTGAGCTTGATACAAACGGGGGTGGATATCGCGCAGCCCTGGCACATGCGAAAAGCCCATCGCGAGACTCGAAGCGCATCGATAACGACAAAGAGAATGCCGCGCTTGCACATGATCCTTCGCTTCAGGAGCGGACCAGTCTGAGGATCAAAGAGACCTGTCGCGTCGTTCGCCCCCCCTATCCAGATACCGATCTGGCTTATTATGAGGCGCAAGGCCCGAGAGTCATCACATCCGATGTTCTAGACGCTCTCGCGGCGAAAACCGGGAGGGACATTATCGGGGACCAATTCCTGCGATTACACGATCCGAGCAAGGTCAATTCTGAGAACGTGAGCCTGTTCGACGCATTGAACCGGGCAGGCGATGGGATGCAGATCCGCTGGTCCAAGACGGAGGGTTGGCTTACCTTCAGGACGCCCGATTATTACTATGCTCGGCCCCAAGAGGTGCCCAAACAGCTTCTGGAGCACTGGTCCGACGCTCGAAAGAGGCGGGGATATCTGGGGATTGAGGAGATGGTTGAAATCGGAGAGCTTTCGGATGCGCAGCTCGACTCAATCTCGACCGCGCAGGGAGCGGTGGGATACTACGGGCTGGAAGAGTGGCAAGTCGCGCGGGCAAATCAGGGCCGCCCGCACTGGCGGCTGCTGGGCCAGCTTTCTACGGAGCAACAGCGTGAGGCGGCCAGCGAGCGCGGGCTGCGGTTCTTCTCGATGAACCCGGCTGCGCGACGGCAGTTCGTGAAGCTCTGCGAGAGCTCCGAGGCCGGTCTCTGGCCCTCCCAGGCGGAGATGCGTGACGCGAGGCTGCGCGTACTCTACACGCCACTTGCGGCCAAAAACGGTAAGGACGCGTTAGCCAACCGTTTGTTACCGAATAGCGCCGCAGTCTTTCTTTACAGCTACAGCCAACCTGTTTGCTACAGCATGATCGGTCCGTTCAACGCGATCATCGGGCTGAGCGAGCCGATGCTGGCCGATAGGACGAAACGATCTTCTTTCGGGACCGAATAGTCCACACAGAAATTGGCCGCTGCGCTCTATTGCGCGGCGGCCCAAGGGAGGGTAGTATTCTCTGCTATAGATTATCGGCAGTACGTTATCCCAACAAGTTCAGAGAAACAGAGCTTTTACCGGCCGAACTGTGTGTGTTGATCTATATTGCCTTGTTAACTATTAAGATCATTCAATTGATCACTACGTATTGACTCGGATAGAAACTATGACTATACTAGGCCTGAATACCCGGAGTAAATTTCAATCCAATAAGGCATAGACTCTTAAATCCAATGCTGCAGAAGAG
>JBGPOG010000434.1:0-4433 GCA_041487935.1 Chthonomonadia bacterium
CGTGGGATTCTATCTTCTCTTAGTTCTCGGACGCGGCACTGCTTTGGGCCGCTGGATAAACGACGGCGCCGGGCTGAAGCTCCTTTTTACGTGGCAAGGTGCGGCGGTGGCGGCTTCCGTAATGGCGCTCCCACTTTTCGTGCGAACAGCCACATCGGCATTTGCGTCGGTAGAAAATGAACTCCTCGAAGCCGGACGGACGCTTGGCGCGACGGAAGCCGTTCTCCTCCTGTGGGTAATCGTGCCGCTGTCCTTTCGTGGAGTCCTGGCGGGTCTTGCGCTGGCGTTCGCGCGGGCGCTCGGCGAGTTTGGCGCAACGATGATGGTCGCAGGATCTATCCCCGGCCGAACTCAAACGCTTCCGCTTGCTCTCTATTCCGCCGTCCAGGCCGGGAAAAACAAGGAAGCCCTCTCGTACACAATCATTCTGTCCATCACAGCTTTTGTTCTTCTTGGCGCGGTCGGGGCCTACCAGCGGCGTGTGGCAATCGATCGGGGCGAGCGATAATCATTGCGCAAAGGACAAAACGGAGGGTAGACTCTCTTAACGCGAATGAATGATGCTTCAGAGTCCATATTTGGAGAATATTGCCGGCGGGTAGATCGGGTGCAGCCCGGATGAACGCCCCAATGCCCGAGGTCTCGGGCGAAGCCCTGATAATGCTGGAAGCGTTCGCCAGAGAGAATGCCCGGATCTCCGAATTGCTCCCATGGGTTTGCAGTTTGATACCCGTACAGATCCGTGAAATGCGGCGGACGCTCGTGACCCTGTTCGACGAGCCTGTGCAGTTCGGCGAAGGTCCGGACGTCAACGAAATACGTGATGTGCTTCGGGAATTCGCCGGCGAAGTGAAGTGGACCGGCCCGCTCGTTAATTCGAGCGCCTTCGAGCACCCGAAGTACCGCGTAGAGATACGCCCGCAAGACCTTAGAGTTGTTGCAACGGCAGCGCCTTCAGTCCAGAGGGCGGTGCAAGAAATTATTTCGGGGTTCCTGGCTATTAGCCCTGAAGATTCTTCACAAGCCGGCGCATATAGGATAAAGAAGCTGCCTGACCGGAGGGTTCGCCAGATCGACCTGCCGGACGACTATCGCCTTCGATATCTGGTAGACGAAGCGGATCGCGTTGTTCACGTCGTGTATCTCGGTCCGCATCCAACAGGCGCTGCGGACGGCAGGGAGCGGGTGGTCCGTTCGGCGATCAACAGAAAGCGGAATGAGCGGACTTAATCGTAACCGGCGACACCGGAACTACCGGGTGCATCGCTGACGTACGAACAGTTGGTGTGAGTGCCGATATTTCGGGAGGGCGACGGGTCCTCCAAGTGAACGACCATAGGAGGAATGTGACCAAATGAAATGGATTGCCAAAGCCTTCCCGATCGCTTTTGCCGCGGCGTTAGCGCTTTCCGGCGGGGCGCTGCTCTCCGCGAGGGCAGAACAGAGCGCTGCAAAGAAACATGGTCCGATTGCGTGGATGGAGAAGTTCGAGGATGCCAAGAAGGCAGCCGCGAAAGAGAAGAAGGTGATGTTCGTCGACTTTTATGCGGACTGGTGCGGACCGTGCAAGGCCATGCTGAATACGACTTATAAGAACACCGAGGTAGTTGCAAAATCGAAGAGGTTCGTTCCGGTCCTCATCAACGTGGACAAGAACAAGGATCTCGCCGAGAAATACCAGATCAGCGGGATTCCCGCGGTTCTCTTTTTCGACGCAAAGGGCAAGCTAATCGCACGAAGTGAAGGCTATGTCGAAGCCCCAGAGTTTGTGAAGTTGATGGATGCCGCCACCAAGCGCGCAAAGTAACGCAGAATCGAAGGAACCAACAATCGCCCGTCAAAGGCTCGAAACAGAACCTTTCGCGGGCGGTTTGCTTTTTAGACGTCCGAGGCGATCCAAAGCTGGATTGAGATACATTCGGGGCACGCGGTCCGCAATCCTGGTCGTGATCTCATGCTCAGAGGCGCCGATCAATCGCGCAAGCTGTTCGGCGCGTATGCGATCGCCATCCTGCGCGCCGATCAGCACGGCCTCGCTCCCGGGAACGGCCTCCGGAATGGCGGTAACATCGACCATCGTCATGTCCATGCACACGCGCCCGAGGATCGGCGCTCGCCGGCCATGGATAAGCACCGAGCCGGAGCTGCTCAACGCCCGGGGATACCCGTCTCCATAGCCAACCGGCAACGTAGCCACTCTTGCGGGCCGCGTCAACGTACACGTTTCGTTGTAGCTGATGGTACTCCCCGTAGGCAGCTCGCGGACGAGAGCGATAGTCGCCTTGAGCGTTAACGCCGGTTGGAGGGCAATCCGCGCGTTTTCCTTACTGCCCGCCGGGAGAATCCCATAAATGAGCAGGCCGGGCCGTACGGCCGTGAGACGGCTTTTTGGAACTTGAAGCAATGCAGCGCTATTTGCGGCGTGGAGAATGGTTAAACGCGTATCTGTTGATTCCACGGCCTTGCATGATTCTTCAAATAAAGCGAGCTGTTGCAGTGTCTTTGCCCGATTATTCTCCGCAGACGAAAAATGGGTCGCAAGGCCCGTCACGAGGATCGACGGCAAGCGGGAAATCTGCTCGGCAAGCCTGCCGGCAGCCTCGGGAAGCACGCCGCTTCTCCCCATCCCAGTATCCACTTCGATGTGCGCTCTCACTCCCGATCTTAGCGAGTGTGCGGTTAACGCTAAAGTCCTTGCCTGATCGAGAGTGCTCAAGAGAGGAACGAGCTGATTGACAACGATCGCTTCGGCTTCGTCGCGGAGGAATGGAGCGAGGAGACAGATCGAGACTGCCGGAAGAACCTTGCGGAGAGCCACACCATCGGCAACATTCGCCACACAGAGCCAATCCGCTCCCGCGGAGTGCAATGCGCGCGAGACTTCGATGAGTCCGTGCCCATACGCATTCGCCTTGACGACCGGCATCACTTCAGTTCTCATTCCGACCAGGGAACGTATCACGCCGAAGTTATGCCGGATAGCCGACAGGTCGACCTCAGTCCAAATTCGCGAATTCATTCCGCGAGGTAATTCTTTCTTCTCAGCGCTGTAACCTTTCGAATAAACATCGGTCATTACGTACAGCAGCTCGAATAGGGGACTCCCTGCACATCTCTTCAGTTTGGCCGACTCTTAAACCGAGTAGTGTCATACGATAGAGATAGGCCGGAAGCCACCGGGAGCGGCCAAAGATTTAACATTGGCCGCTCCATTTTTTGCCTTGTATTACCTCATTTGCTCGCGGATCTTAGTCGCAACGGCAGCAGTTTGTCTTTCCGCGCCTCGTAACGGTCTCTGCTCTCGTACACCACGATCAGGTTCGTAAGCCATCTGCCCGGCTCAATGAGTGTTTTCCCCTTGTAGTGAAGCCCCATCGATGAACCGGCATCCAGATTGATCGCGTCGCGCACTCCCAGGGCTTTCATGGCTTTGGCCAGGCGGGATAGGTATACCGGAACCCTGGTTGCCACGAAGATCAGGTGATTGCCGGATGTGACACCGACCGCCAGTCTTCCGTTTCGGTTGAGCATGTGCTTGTCATGGAAACCCTCGGACCACGGCTCGACATAAGCGATCCCGTCGGTCACCAGCCGGGGACCGGAGCACATCACGAAATCGTAGCGGCTCCAATCCTGATGCGTATATCTGGCGGGCTTGACGAACTCGACCTCATTATTGTCCGTGATGCAGAGCGCCGTTCCGAGCCCGCCGAAGTGCGCCAGTTGGCCATCGATCACGATGTCCCCAATCGGGTTTCGGGAGTACGGGCAGAAGAACGTTCCGGTGATGGCAACCGTAGGCGCGGCGCGGCTAACCATCTGCTCGAAGGGTTCCGCGTGGCCGGCGCCGAACTTTGTCAGCGCGCCTGTGATTTTGACGTTCGAGTCATTCAGATCGACCGTAATAACCTTGAGCGGAACGCCGGCAGCATAGATCCCGCTGAATCGAACGCTTTGAGCGCTGGCAGCCGAATTAAGTATCGTAAAAACGGCGGCAAAAAATGCCGGACCGCAACAATTGGACCAACGCATCGAAGAGCAATCCTTTCATGGGAAGCGTTTGAGCTCGAAAGCTTGCGCTTCCAGGCCGGGGCCGCAGGTTCTACTTCCACGGCTTAAATGGGCCTGGCCCTCGTACATTTACTGGAACTGAATGTATCCAACGGTTTACCGCTTAAAACGTAGGCTTGAGCCGGCAAAAATCATCCTGCTGATCCGAACCAGGAATGCACGCCAGTTTCTTGGCGAGCGTTAGTCCACGGAGACCTTGCGAATGGGGTGATCCATCATGAAGTATGGATCTCTTACTCTTGCGCGCGTTCGATAACTAAGACCGAGATCTCTAGCCCGGATTATTCATGAACGTGACCTTGACGTCATTCCGAGCATTTTACCGCGCCTAACGCGGCGTTGAGCGTAAGAAACTGTCACAG
>JBGPOG010000435.1:0-4418 GCA_041487935.1 Chthonomonadia bacterium
ATTTGAAGTCTAACTTATTTTCGCCGATTCAATTGTCCAGATTCTTGGGGCCATTATAGTCACCTTGCAAATTCAAAAACAGATCCCTACGGGATGACGTGGGCTGTGACAGTTTCTTACGCTCAACGCCGCGTTAGGCGCGGTAAAATGCTCGGAATGACGGTTTCGCGACGTTGTTGTCGTTGTAATGACGTTATTGAGACACTACACTAGCAAGGCGGCGCGTTGGATGGTGGGAATGACAACCCGTTATGCCAATAGTTTCGGCACCAGGTTCCCGTACACGTCCGTCAGGCGATAATTACGCCCCTGGAACTTGTAAACCAGACGCGTATGATCGATCCCCATGAGATGAAGGATCGTAGCGTGCAGGTCGTGAACGTGAATTGGGTCCCGAACCACGTTATATCCCAGCTCGTCGGTCGCGCCAAGGGTTATCCCGGGCTTGATGCCTCCGCCGGCCATCCAGATGCTGAAGCACTTCGGATGATGGTCCCGGCCCAGGAGCTTCGAGCCGTCGCGCTCTTCGTTCATCGGCGTCCGTCCGAACTCTCCGCCCCAGACGACGAGCGTGGAATCCAGCAGTCCTCTCTGCTTGAGATCGGTAATCAGCGCGGCGGCCGCTTGATCCGTCTCTTTGCAAAGGCGTGGAAGGGCGGTCATCAAGTCGGTATCTGTGCCGGTGCCATGATGGTCCCAGCCGCGATGGTAGAGCTGCACGAAGCGAACCCCGCGCTCAACCAGCCTGCGGGCCAGGAGGCAGTTGTTGCTGAATGCCGTCTTGCCGGGCTGAGTTCCGTACAATTCGTGAACGGATGGGTGCTCCTTGGAGATGTCCATCAAATCCGGAACGCTGGCCTGCATCCGGTAGGCCAGCTCGTAGGTGGAGATTCGCGTGTCGATTTCGGGGTCGGCGACCGTATTTTCGTGCATTCGGTTGAGATCCTGGAGCGTGTCTAGAGAGCTGCGGCGAGCGTCCCGGCTCATCCCATCCGGATTGGAAACGAAGAGCACCGGGTCGCCCTTCGACCGAAATTCCACGCCCTGGTAGATCGTGGGCAGGAATCCGCTGCTCCAACAGCTTTTGCCGCCATCCGGTTGATTCAGGCCGGAAATCAGCACCACGAATCCAGGTAGATCCTTGTTCTCGCTGCCCAGTCCGTAGGTGAGCCAGGAACCCATGCTCGGACGGCCAAACAGCTCGTGGCCGGTGTTCATGTAGATTTGGGCCGGGGCGTGGTTGAACTGATCGGTGTGCATCGAGCGGACGATGGCGATGTCGTCCGCGATCTTTGCGGTTTGGGGAAGCAAATTGACCAATTCCTGGCCGGATTTGCCGTACTTGGCAAACTTGTGAGGCGTGCCGAGCAGCTTGGGAACCCCTTTGATGAAGGCGAATCGCTCGCCTTTGATAATCTCTTCCGGAATCTTCTGCCCGTTGTATTCCACGAGCTTGGGCTTGTAATCGAACAGGTCCAACTGCGTCGGCGCCCCGGCCATGAAGAGGAAGATGATGTTCTTGGCTCTGGGAGTAAAGTGCGGTTTGCGAGGATCCAAAACCCCCCTCAATCCCACCTTCGCAAGGGGGGATTGAGGGGGGTGCGACGTGGCATCTGCAGCGGCCGCGAAAAGGGTTTCATTCAACAACGAGCCGAGTGCCAGAGAGCCGATTCCGTAACCGCTCTGCTTGAAAAAGTGGCGGCGGGTGATAGCCTTGAGCCGATCGTCGTTCATTCGTTTGAAATCTGAGTTGTCCATTTGTTATTCAGTTCCTCTATCGCCCTTGTTCTGTCACTCCTTGGTCAACGATTCATCGAGGTTCAGGAGCACGTTTGCAACAACGGTCAGTGCCGCGGCGACCGGCAAATCAGAAGCGGTCCACCAGGCTCCGAGGGAATTCGCGTCGGCCTTCCCGTTTACAGCTCCGAGCAATGCCAGAGCCGACTTTTCATCGGCTCCATACCGCTTGCGCTCTCTTTCATAGAGTGCAGAGAGCTTTATCAGCTCTCCCGGAGTTGGCCGCCGGGTGGCGCAGAGCCGGAATCCGTACGCAAGCCGCACGTCGCGGTCGTGTCCGGCCTCGTTTAGCATTCTCCGCGCAAGACCGCGCGCAGCCTCTATGAACGCGGGGTCATTCAACAGGTTGAGCGCCTGGAGCGGCGTGTTGGTTCTCATGCGCCGGATCGTACAAAACTCGCGGCTCGTCGCGTCGAACGTCGTGAACATGGGGTAAGGCGCGCTGCGCCGCCAGAAAGTGTAGAGCGAACGCCGCCAACGATCTTCTCCGGTACTTGTAACCCACCGCTCCCCGCTGTATGGCACATCCCAAATGCCATCCGGCTGCAATGGATAGACGCTCGGCCCGCCGATCTTGCCGCTCAACAAGCCGGCAGACGCAAGAGAATTGTCGCGGATCATTTCAGCTTCCATACGAAACCGCGGTCCGCGAGCCAGGAGCTTGTTCGAAGGGTCTTTTTCCCGAAGCAATGGCGTGACCGCGGATGACTGCCGGTACGTGGCAGAGGTGACGATGAGCTTGAGCAGGGACTTAACGCGCCAGGGAGTAATGGAGTGTTGGAGTGGTGGAGGATTGTTGTTTGGACGACCGGCATTACTCCAGTACTCCAGAACTCCACTACTCCATCCATCTCTAAACGCCACCGCCAGCCAGTCCAGCAGCTCCGGATGCGAGGGTGGCCGGCCTTGTGTTCCGAAGTCCTCTTCGGTCTCGACGATCCCTCGTCCGAAAAGCTGCGCCCAGAAACGGTTGACAGCAACTCGCGCGGTGAGCGGGTTATCTTTGCTCAGAATCCAGTGGGCCAGACCGAGTCTGTTCACGGGCTCGCCCGGAGCGAGCGGGGTCAGCGATTTAGGCACGTCCGCCTCAACCTTGTCCCCCTTGCTGAGGAATGCGCCCTTGACGCGAAAGAAGGTCGAAGGCCGCTCCTTGTCTTCTTTCTCTTGCAAAACCAGAGTCGTCGCCCCGCGGATTTCGCCAAGCTGCTTTTTGAGCTCCGCCAGTTTAGCAGCAGCGGCCTTATCGTCAGGCGAACTCTTAGCTTTCGCTTCTTGGACGGACAAATCCCTCTGAAGCTGTTTTTGCTTGGTCTCCTGGTCAGGCGCAAGTATTGTCAACGACGGTTCCGTGCTGTGGTCGAAAAACGCGAGGAAACGGTAATAATCCTGCGTAGTGAACGGATCGAACTTGTGATTGTGGCACTGCGCACATTGGAACGTGCTGCCGAGCCACACCGAGCATGTGGTGTTCACCCGATCGAGCAGCGTGAGCCAGCGCTGCTCCTCTTGATCGACGCCGCCCTCCGTGTTCTGCATCGTGTTACGGTGAAACCCCGTGGCAATCTTCTGTTCGCGCGTCGAGTTCGGCAGCAGATCGCCGGCAATCTGCTCGATGGTGAACCGGTCGTACGGCATATCCTTGTTGAACGCGTCGATCACCCAATCGCGGTACGGCCAGATGGAGCGCATGCCGTCTTTCTCATAACCGTTGGTATCCGCATAACGGGCCATGTCCAGCCAGGGTCGCGTCCAGCGCTCGCCAAAGCGAGGAGAAGCCAACAACCGGTCGACAACTTTCTCGTATGCGTCCGGGCTTCGATCCGTCATGAATGCGTCGATCTCGGCGATCGTGGGAGGAAGACCGGTGAGGTCCAACGTAACACGGCGGAGAAGCGTCTCCCTGGACGCTTCCGGCGAGGGCTTCAGCCCCTCTTTCTCGAGGCGGGCGAGGACAAAGTTGTCGATGGGGTTGCGAACCCAGCCGGCATTCTTGACCTTCGGCAACACGGGCCGCACGGGTTTGACGTAGGCCCAGTGCTTGGCCGAGGCGCTGTCCGGCCAGTCCGCTCCCTGGTCGATCCAGGCACGAATCGCGGCGATTTGCCGGGAACTCAGGGGCGCGAAACCGATGGGCATTCGCGGCAAACCGCCCGCTCCCACGATCCGCTGAACCAGCTTGCTCTGCGCACCCTTGCCCGCGACAATATCCGCTCCGCTGACTCCGCCTCTCATCGCGAGCATCTTCTGGTCGAGCCGCAGCCCGCCCTCCTTGCGCTCCGCGCCATGACATTGGAGACAGGAAGCCTTGAGGATGGGAAGCACGTCCCGCCCAAAATCCACTTTAGCCGAACCCTGCACCCCCGCCAGCGGGCGCGCGGAAATGGCCGAGCCGATGGCAAGGACGATGGATGCCATAAACGCGAAGATATAGGTAAGACGCACGCCAAATCTCCCGGTCTTGTGAGTGTAATGTTTGTCTATTGAGGTAATTGCAAAACTCGACAAAGCGTACGTATCCCGTCATCCTGAACGGAGTGAAGTCCATACGGACCCGTACCGGGGGATCTGTTTTTGATCTCACAGATCTTTCGGTGCCGGGCTAAAAGCGGATGCTTCACTCC
>JBGPOG010000436.1:0-4413 GCA_041487935.1 Chthonomonadia bacterium
GCGAGGAATGCGATCGGCCAGTTCGCTTCGATAGTACTCGAGCTGCGGGAGCTGAGGGAAACGAAGAATGTCTCATGGCTTACCCAGGCCGTGCTGGACAAAACCGGATACCTAAAGGCGCTCGAAGAGGAGAAAAGTCTGGAGGCCGAAAGCCGCGCCGACAATGTCCGCGAGCTCTTGACGGTGACGACGCAGTTCGACGTAGAGTCCGACGATCGCGCGCTTTCCGCGTTCCTCGAACAGGTATCGCTCGTTTCGGATCTCGACAGCCTCGAGGCGGGATCAGACGCCGTTACCATGATGACTTTGCACAGTGCAAAGGGGCTGGAGTTTCCGGTCGTGTTCCTGGTCGGGCTTGAAGAGGGCGTTTTCCCGCATTTGCGATCGATGAACACTGACAAGGAACTTGAGGAAGAGCGGCGGCTCTGCTACGTGGGAATTACTCGGGCGCGTGAAGAGCTTTTCCTTACTCACGCTTATCGCCGTACTCTCTTCGGCAGCATCTCCTATAACCCGCCGTCGCGGTTCTTGAGCGAGGTTCCAAAAGAGGTCTTCCACTTCGGACCGATGGCGGAGGCGCCGGCGAACGGGAGTGGGCCAGGCGCCGGGAGCAGCCGCCCCGGCCTACAGAGAGCAAACTACCCTACGACCCAACAACCAAATCACCCAAATACCCGGTCTCGCCGTCCGGACGACGAGCCGCTCTGGCGAAATGCCCCTATAGCGCCTCGCCGCCAGCAGGTCCTCGCCGGCGGCGTGGACGGCTTCAAACCCGGACAGAAAGTTAGCCACGAGGCTTTCGGTACGGGAATTGTGCTCAGCGCGCAGGTTTCAGATGGTGACATCCAGGTTTCAGTAGCATTTCCGGCGCCGGTTGGAATCAAGAAACTGCTCCAATCCTTTGCGAAGCTTAAGAAGGTGTAGAGGATATGACGATGGACGATAGACGATAGACAATTGGATTGCGGAGGTCAAACAGAGCTATGAAGAGACGAATCTTGCTCGTCGGTGTCATCTTCCTATCGGCCTTTATGGTGACGGGACGAGCGTTTGGATATGCCGGCATTTGGGAGGAGCTGGAACCTCTCTATGTGAAGGCCTTCGCTGCGTTCGAGAAGAAGAATCCTGAGGTGTTTGTCAAGCTGTGCGCCCGCGATGCGGTTGTGAAATACCCGGGTGGCCGCAAAATGACGATTAAGGAGTGGTCCGCAGCCGTCGCAAAGAACCTGGGTCCGGCGGAGAATCTCCAGGCTGGCTTTCAGTTAAATGCCGTCACCGAGCGAGATGGGAAGGCCGTCGTCGTCACAACGCAGACCATCGAAGAGACGCGATTTTCGCCTCGCGACAAGAAAAAGCACCGCATTCGAACTGTGGAGACGGTTTTCGACACGTGGGTCAAGACGGCTGACGGATGGCGGCTCCAGGAAATGGACAATACCGCTCAGGACACAACAGTGGACGGCAAGCCCGTCCGTTCCGGAGGACCACGAACGATCCGGGTCGGATTAATCGATTTTGACACCTCCCATGTCGTGGAATTTACAAAGCGACTCAACCATATAGACATCGACCAGGCGGAATGGGTGGATGGCGCCCTGGTGGTGGCGGCATTTCCGGGCGATTCGCAGATCATGCCGGAGCGAATTGCCGGGTACACCGAGGAACCCAAGAAGTACGGCATAGAGATCGTCAGCAAGCCGGAAGACCTCATTGGCAAGGTCGACGCCGTCATGATCGAGTCCCAGCAGGGATCGCGACATCTCGAGCGAGCAAGGCCGTTTCTGGAGCGAGGAATTCCAACGTACGTTGACAAGCCGTTCGCCAACTCCGTGAAAGATGCGGACGCGATGATCGCGCTTGCAAAGAAGCACAACGCGCCGCTGATGTCGTGCTCGTCTCTGCGTTACGACCCTGTAGTAGTGGACGCCATTGCCAAACAAGCCCAGCTCGGGAAGATACTCTCCGCGGAAGTGTACACGAGCGCATCTCTGCACCCGGGGAATCCGGGGATGTTTCACTACGGAATCCACGGAGTCGAAATGCTATATGCGCTTATGGGACCCGGCTGCAAATCCGTGCAGATGACTTTTACGCCTCAAAGCGAAGTGGCGACGGGAATCTGGCCGAACGGGCAGGTGGGTGCGGTGCGCGGCATTCGTGAGGGAGCAGGCGGCTTCGGGTTGACAGTGCACTACGAGAAGGGGCACTTTGCCGCCGAGGTCAAAGGCGCGGCGTTCTACCGGGAGATGCTGAAGCAGATTGTGAAGATGTTCGCCGGCGGCGCCCCGCCGATCGATTACTCCGAATCACGGGAGATCGTATCGTTCATCGTCGCGGCGGAGAAATCGGGAAAAGCCGACGGTACTCGCGTTCCGCTGTCAAGATAGATGCTCCATCTCTCCGACACCATCGCCGCCATCGCCACACCGCCCGGAGAGGGCGGGATCGGGATTGTTCGGGTTGCCGGACCGTCCGCGCTTTCCATTGCCGACACGCTGTTCGTAACCGGATCAGGCGTCCCATCATCTCTTTCCTCGCACACTATCCACTATGGCCGGATATTCGATACACACTCAGGCGAAACGGTCGACGACGCACTCCTTCTGATCTTCCGCTCCCCGCATTCGTACACGGGTGAGGATATCGTTGAGTTTTCTTGTCATGGCGGGCCGGTTACGCTGGGGCGCGTACTTTCGCTCGTGCTTAGAGAGGGCGCCCGGCTGGCTGATCCGGGCGAGTTTACACGCCGGGCCTTTCTTAACGGCCGGATGGATCTGGCGCAGGCGGAGGCGGTCTGCGACCAGATTCGCGCGCGGACTGAAGCCGCTCAGCGCATCGCCCTTCGCCAGAGGGGGGGAGCGGTATCGCAGGAGGTGATGCGCCTCAAGCACGAGCTTGTAGGCGCGCTCGCGGCGGTCGAGGTCACGATCGACTTTTCTGAGGAAGTGGGCGAGCTGGATTATGATGCGCTGGCGGCCAGGCTTTCGGGCCTTCAGGCGGAGCTTGAACGCTTGATATCCCCCGCGGATCGGGGCCGCATCTATCGGGAAGGCGTGCGGATTGCAATCGTCGGGCGGCCGAATGTGGGTAAGTCAAGCCTGCTTAATGCTCTGTTGCGAGAGAACCGCGCCATCGTGACGCCGATCCCCGGGACGACGCGGGACGTGATCGAGGAGAGCGCAAACATCCGGGGCATCCCGATTACGGCCATCGACACTGCGGGGCTCCGCGAGACGAAGGATGTGGTCGAACGAATCGGCGTCGAGCGAGCCCATGCAGCAGCGGAATCCGCATCCCTGATTCTGTTCGTTATCGATGCTTCCCGGGATTGGACGGAAGAAGACGACCTGGTGTTCAAAGTGATAAGCGGCAAGCGCTCTATTTGGGTCGCCAACAAATCGGACATGGTGGACGAGCAGGCTGCAATTCTGGTGCAGCGGGACTTATTCAAGCGGTCGAATAGGCGTGATGTGGTCGCACTCTCGGCGCTGACTCTGGAAGGAATGGACGACCTCGAATGGTTGATCGCCGAAGAGCTGCTCCATGGACATACCGTCGAAGAGACCTCGGCCGTCGTATCAAATGTGCGGCACCTCAGGGCGCTCGAATCGGCCAGAGATAGCCTCAAAGAGGCGGAAATAACGGTGGAAAATCAACTGGCTCCTGATTTCATCTCAATCGATCTCCGCGCCGCCCTCGACGCGCTGGGCCAAATCACTGGAGAGACCGCAACCGAGGATATCATTCACCGGATATTCCAGGATTTCTGCATAGGAAAATAGCTCTTGACGATAGACGATAATTCGACGATAGACGATGGACGATGAACGGCTCGCAACCGACGCATCGTTTTCCGGAAGATCGCCCTCCAACGATCGTCACTCGCCCATCGTCTATCGTCCATCGTCCATCGTCCATCATCCATCGTCCATCGCCCATCGTCCATCGTCTATCGTCGCGCAAGGCGGCTTGACGCTTCCGGGACGTAGCGGTATAATCATTCTACTGCAACGGGGTGTAGCTCAGTTTGGTAGAGTGCCTGGATGGGGGCCAGGAGGCCAGCAGTTCAAGTCTGCTCACCCCGATTTTGACTGGATTGTGGATTATCCGCTCGTTAGCGCTGAAATTCGTTATGCCGGAACGCAGCACCCAAAATCAACTGTAGGAACACGGCCGCCATGGTCCAAATGGCCAAAGTCCATACGCGTGGCGTACCCGTGTCTTCCATTTCCACCAATTCACTTTGCCACCATGCACTGGTAAATACGGCAATTGCAACGACCATCGAAAAGAAGAGTTGCGCCAGCGTGGCATGTGCAGCAGAAACTGCTGGAGGCTGGTACATGCGGACGGTCATGCCACCGAGAATCCCCTGCGCGACCACACTACCCAAGGCTGCCAGGCCAAACCAGC
>JBGPOG010000437.1:0-4399 GCA_041487935.1 Chthonomonadia bacterium
CGCCTGCAGATCCTTTGCCGCTGCCACAGCCGTTGGCTGCCGCCAGCGCGACTATCGCTAATGCTCCACCTAGTCCGACGAAAAGCCTCTTGCGTGCCATTTTAGGTTCCTTCCTTTCAGGAGAATTTCCGAGACGTGCCGATCCACGTGCGCGCAAACGAGCGTCTTCGCCTGTATAAGAGGCAAGCGAACGCGCAACCCGAACCGTTAATTGGATTTCAGGGAACTGGATTCAGTTGGCGGCGTCGAAATCAGCCGCTAGCGACAATGGGGCGGGTTTTACAGCGAAACGGCGCGGCTCGCGCTAACCGGCGCGGCGATACGGCGCTGGTCCAAAAGTGGAGAAAAGCGGTCGGAGTGTGAGACAGAGTGGCTACAAACTGCGTGCGGTTCATCGCAAAGCTCCTTTCGACAACGAACCAAGTTAGAAGCATCCAACGTCTTGGCACTAGTATAGCGGCTCTGCGATCACATGTCAATAGATGTTCCGATTTTTGTTGTCATTTTCATGCTAATTATCCTCCGATGGATATAGATAGACCGTTCGGCCATATCGACTTATCCTCTCCGGGGTTCTTGGCGGCTAACTGCCCAGTCCGCCAAGTGCAGCCAATTCCCGCGAACGTGCGGCGTATTTCAGCGTATAGTATATTAGCAGGCGCCGCGACGTGTATCAGATTGGCCCTCGAAGGAGTACCCAGTGTTTTCCCCAACGACCGATGGAGTCAATCGGTCTGTTCTCGATAACGGACTTAAGGTTCTCGTCAAGGAGAACCACGCAGCGCCGGTTGCAGCGGTTGTAGCGTACGTGGGGATCGGTTATTTCAATGAGCCAGACCGTTTGAGCGGGATCACGCACGTCATCGAGCATATGCTTTTCAAAGGCACCGCTCGCCGTCCGGCGAAGGAACAGATAGCGCAGGACGTTCGCGCGCTCGGCGGAACGCTGAATGCCGGCACCGGATACGAAGAGACGGCCTATTACATCATTCTCCCGAGCGAGCACCTGGATGCGGCGGTGGAGATCCAGGCGGATATGCTCCAGAATTCGCTCTTCGACGCGGATGAGCTTGCCAAGGAGCTTGAAGTCATCATCCAGGAGAGCAAGCAAAAGCGTGACAATCCCGGCGCCATGCTTGTGGAGACGATGTATGCTCGCGCCTTCGACCACCATAGAATCCGAAGGTGGCGGATTGGCGAGGATGAACCGCTGCGGAACCTGGGGAGACTTGATCTCGTCCGCTTTGTCGAACAGACTTATCGGCCCGAGAACATAACGATTGCGATTGTTGGAGACGTTCAAGCCGATCGGGCGTTTGACTCAGTGGATCGGTACTGGGGCAGCGCGCCGCGAGGCGAGCTGCACAAGGAACAGTCGCCGGATGAGCGCGAGCGCGAGGAGTTCCGGTTCCACCGCATGTACGGCCCGATCCAACAGCGGCTATTCGTCTTCGGATTCCATTCCCCCACTCTGTTCCACGAGGATACTCCAGCGCTCAGCGTGCTTAGCGGCCTGCTTGGCGACGGTCGCAGCTCCAGGCTTTTCCGCTCGCTCAAGGAGGAGCGAGGGCTGGTCAATACGGTTTGGGCGGAACAGGACGGCCTGCAGGATATCGGCGTTTTCACGTTAGGCGCGGAAACGGCCAATCCCGATCCGTTGCCTTCAGAATTCGGACTATTCCAGGAACTCAGGAAGATCATTGAATCCGAAGTCGGTGCGGATGAGCTTCAGCTGGTAAAAACACGAATTGAGAGCCGGCGCCTATTCGCCCAGGAAGAGGTTTTGGGTGTAGCCCGCACCCTGGCGTGGTACGAGGCAGCGGGCGACTATCGTTTGTGGGACGAGATGATCAGGCGGCTGCGCGCGGTTTCGGAGTCAGACGTCCGCCGGGTCGCAGCGGAGTATTTGCGGCCCGGCCGGGCGACGCTGGTTGAATACCTTCCGAGCATGGAGGAGCGTAGCGCTGCTTCAACAGAACGCATCCTTCTGACTCTAGAGGACGCGCTGCCAAATCCAAGACCGAGTAAGCCGCGGGTCATTCTACCGGATGAAGGCACAGAGATATTGCGCTTGTCCTCGGGCGAATCGGTTGTTTTCAAACGCCGTGCTGATTTGCCGATTGTGGCCATACACGTCATCTTTCCCGGCGGCCGCCACGCGGAGACGCCCGAGATAGCCGGCATTACCAATCTCATGCTCAAGAGTTTGCTGAAAGGGACAAAATCCTGGTCGGCTTCGGAAATCGCCGAGCGAATCGAGGGATTAGGATCGGGCATCGGGCTCTCACTCTCGCCGGACTATTTCGGGTTCTCGATGAAGATTCTATCCAGTCGCCTGGAAGAGGGCATGGAGGTCTTGCGCGAAGTTATCTCGAAGCCCGCCTTCGAGTCGGATGAGATCGAAAAAGAGAAGCAATCGATCTATGCCGAAATTCGACGCCAGCGCGACAGCATGTTCTCCCGAGCAATGGAGTTGTTCAATCGGGCCTCCTTCGGCGACCAACCTTACGGCCTGCCCGGCAGCGGAATTGCCGAATCGATCGAGCGATTGACCGATGAGGCTCTGAGGGGCTGGCATGGCCGCTGGGTGCGGTCCGGGAATGCGATTATCGCAGCGGTAGGAGACGTCGAAGCCGGTTTCCTGGCTTCTCTATTCGAAGACGCGATTCCGGCCGGATCGCTTTCAGTCAGCGAGGAATCTCCGAATAAGTTCTTGATCCCCTCCGAATCCGTTGATTCGGTCGAGAGGCACCAAACGGCTTCTGTAATGGGCTTCCGAGGGGCCGATGCGAACAATGATGACCGGCACGCCCTGGATATCCTCGCCGAGATCACTTCCGGTCTTGCCGGCCGGTTCTTCCAGGCGGTTCGTGGCGAGAACGCGCTCGCTTACACAGTGACCAGCTTTCATAGGGCGCGTAAGGATGCCGGGTTTTTTGGCACATACACTGCCACGTCGCCGGAAAACGAGCTAAAGGCTCGGGAGATTCTCTTGAGCGAATGCGAACGGCTGGCGCGGGAGCCGGTTGACGAAAAGGAGCTGGCCGACGCGAAACAAGCGCTGCGAGGCGAACAGGTGGTTCACACGCAAACGTTCAGCTCTCAGGCCGGCGAAATGGCCTCGCATCGAATCTATGGCCGGCCGCTGGATGAGACGGAACGATATCTGGCACGAATCGCAACCGTGACGCGAGATGAGCTGAGGAGCGTTGCCGCAAAGTATCTTCGACCGGATGCCGTTTGGCTCGGGATTGTGCGTGGGCAGGGTACTTGAGATGACGATTAAACGGAGTGGTTAATGACGGGGCACATCAGGCATACGCGGAACGAAGCCGAGCGGCAAGTCTGTTACGAAATTCGGACAAGAGTGTTCGTGGCCGAGCAAGGAGTTCCATCGGAAGAAGAGCTCGACGATTACGACGGAACCGCCATGCATTTTGTTGTGGAAGTCCACAGAGTCATTGTCGGGACGGCCCGTCTTGTGGACCTGGGTAACGGCGTCGGCAAAATTGGGCGGGTCGCAATTCTAAAGGAACATCGTAACCGCGGTTTAGGCAGTGAGCTCATCAGATATGTCATGGATACCGGATTTGCCGCCTGTCACACGCTTGTTCTGGATTCCCAGATATCGGCCATTCCATTTTACGAACGGTTCGGCTTCTGGCCAGAGGGCGAAATCTTTCTGGATGCCGGCATCGAGCACCGCAGGATGAGGTTGTCCTGGTAATGTGAACGCCGAGACAATGGCTGCAAGTCTTCAGAAATGCCTCTCGCGTACGTTTTCGTCTCACTCTGGGAGGTAATCGTATCGGTCGGCATAGTCCAGCGCCGTCGTTACGAATTCAGCATGGCTCCAGGTTAATGGGGCTACCGAGAGAGGCTCGCCTGTTTCCGGATGGAGCTGTTCCGCCAGGATGCCGCTCGGCAAGGCGCGTTGCGCCGCCCAGAGGAGCAGCTCGAGCCCCGTCGTGAGGTCCCTTTTGGAAACGGCGTGAGCGATATACCATTGTGCCGCCCAAAGTGTACAGATAAACCAGGGGTTTCCGGGTACGTTTTCGATATCGTCGCGGCGCCGAAAATAGTAGTCGTTTTCGTAGCGAGCGATGCCGCCGACATCCGTTTGGATCCACAAACGGGAAATCACTTTGCGCATGGTCCGCTCGATTCGTTCATCTCCGGCCGGAAATTCTCCAAAAGCGAAGAGCGCATACAGGCTGCTGTCGACCGTTAAGTCCTGTTCGTACCCGGACTCGGTGACGACAAGCCTGCGGGCGAATCGGCCTGCGTCTTCATTCCAGAGATGCCCGAGTGTCGCGGCGCGGACCTCTTCGGCGGCGATGGAATAGCGATTCATCCGAGGATCGCTGAAAACTCCCGCGAGATCCGCAGCCGCCTTGAG
>JBGPOG010000438.1:0-4394 GCA_041487935.1 Chthonomonadia bacterium
CCCGCTCTTATCGTCATTCGGCAATCCAGGGATAGCCGTAGAGAGACTAAATCGCGATGGGCTCACCGGCGAATAACGGCGGTTCGCATACAGGCGGTTCTGCGCCACAACGTAAGGGGCTCCACGCTGTCAGCCCACTCCGAGTTTTTCTCTTCGGACGGCCAACACCCACGTCCCAGCAGGAGCACACGCGGCTCCAGAAGATTCTGGCGCTGCCGGTATTCGCGTCCGATGCCATTTCCTCTTCGGTTTATGCCACCCAGGAAATACTCTTGGCGCTGGGGACTGCCGGAGCCGCGGCGCTGGTATTTACCGTTCACATCTCCCTGGCCATTTCCGTCCTCTTGATCATCGTTGCAATCTCCTATGTCCAGACGATTAACGCCTACCCAACCGGCGGAGGCTCATACATTGTCGCAAAAGACAATATCGGCGTCAAATGGGGGCTTATCGCGGCGGCGGCATTATTGATCGACTACATCCTCACAGTCGCTACCAGTATTGCGTCAGGCGTTCAAAATCTGGTTGCGGTGCCTTTTATGCAACATTTCAAGGGCCACGAGGTATTGCTCTGCGCGGCTTTTATCATGTTCTTGGTACTGGCGAATCTCCGTGGCTTGAGGGAGTCCGGCACCTTCTTCGCGATTCCAACGTACACCTTCGTCCTTTCGTGCTACGCGCTCATCTTTCTCGGCCTGTTCGGACCCGCACTATTCGGTTGGACGCTGCACACGCGCGCGCCGGGGCCGTCGATCGCCGACGCGATGCCGGGCCTGGGAATGGCTTTGATCTTGCGGGCTTTCGCGCAAGGCTGTGCGGCCATGACCGGAACGGAAGCGATTTCTAACGGAGTGCCGGCATTTCGCAAGCCGGAAGCAAAGAACGCATCGATCACGCTCTGCTGGATGGCGTTTGTCCTTGGAACGCTATTCGTGGGGATTTCCGTCCTGGCTGTCCGGCTCCATATTGTCTACCGTATCGGCAGCGAACCGGTGATCGACCAATTGAACAGCATCGTTTTCGGGAAGGGGTCGAAGTTCTACTACGTGCTTCAAGGAGCGACAGTCGCCATTCTCGTTCTCGCGGCCAACACCAGTTTTGCCGACTTCCCCCGGCTGTCGTCAATTCTGGCGCGAGACGGTTTCATGCCCCGCCAGCTCTCAAATCTTGGCGACAAGTTAACCTTCACCAACGGCATCATCCTCCTGGGCCTATTTTCCGTCATCCTGATCGCCGCGTTCGGCGGAAGCACAGACCGGTTGATCCCGCTCTACGCCATCGGCGTCTTCATCGCCTTCACGCTCTCTCAAGCCGGAATGGTTATTCACTGGTGGCGCCTTCGCGGACGTGGATGGCAGTTGAAAGCCGTCATCAATGGAGTAGGCGCCCTGGCGACCTTTATCGTCCTGCTAACGATAGCGACCGAGAAGATACTCCTCGATATCATCCATAACCGCGGCCGGGAGTTCGGTTGGATCATAGCCGTTCTGATCGTAGTCCTTTACATGATGTTCCGCCTCGTCGAGAGGCACTACCGGGATTTGCGAGCGGCCCTGTCGATGGAGGGTTATGTGCCATCCGACAAGCCCCGTCCAAATACCGTGATCGTCCTCGTGCCGCGAATCCACCGAGGAATCATGACGGCGTTGGAATATGCGCGCGGCCTTAGCGCCGATGTCCGGGCCTTGCACATCGAAATAGACGCGGCAGACACTCCGAAACTAAAAGAGCAGTGGGACCGCTGGTGGGACTCCATCCCGCTCGTTGTCTTGTCCTCGCCCTATCGTTCTATGGTCGGCCCGCTTCTGGCGTATCTCGACGAAGTCGAGCGCGAGCGCCCGGACGCGCATATTACCGTAATCGTTCCCGAAGCGGTAACCGGCAAATGGTGGCATTCCCTGCTTCACGCCAACTATGGAGCCTGGATCAAGCTGTACCTGTTGAATCGAAAGAACATCGTGGTAACGAACGTCCGCTATTTCGTGGGCGGCGCGGAAGCGGGTACACTCTTGCCGCAAGATTCGGAAACCGTCGCCGGGAGAGCCTCCGGCAATAAGCCGGAAGGCGCGCAACCGCTTGAGTGACTCGCGAGACAGCATTCTCTCATGATCGTAACCAGTTCCGAAGACGTCGTCCGGCTTTCCGGCGCGCTCGTTAAGAATCAGTGGCTGACCATAAAGGCCGCCGCCAATCTGCTGCTGCAGAGCCACCCGCAAGGAATCATCATCGATTGCGCGGAGTTGACGAACGTCTCCGAGGATGGCGCCAAGACCTTCTTGGAAGCGATCAAGGATATCCAGGCGGCGGGCGCGCGCATCGTGGTTTGCAACCTGCCGGTCGACGTGCTGCGAGTGGTTCGAAGCGTGCCGGGCGTACGCTCGCAACTGCCCATTGCTAATTCAGTGGAGGAGGCCCGCGCCTCGCTGCGATTGGGCGGCGAAGCTCCCAAAACGGACGCTGAGCACAAATCCGCGCCGGGCGGCATCGTTATTCCGCTTCTGCCGGGACTGGATATCGACTACGCACTAACGATCGCTTGCCGGCTTGCGCGCGATCTCAAGGCGCCGGTCCACATCGTCTATCTTCTGGAGGTCGCCCGGCATCTTCCGTTGAGCTCGCCCCTGGGCGAGGCGGAAGCCGCCGCGCAAATTGCGCTCGCACAAGCAGCCCAGCTTGCCCGCAAAGTCAGCCTCGTCCCAAACGCCCACCTTGAACGCGTTCGCGACGTGGAGGAAGGTCTTCTACAGTTGTTGAAAACGTACCAGGCGGGCTACGTCGTCATGGGCGCTTTTGCGGAGCCTGTGGACGCCGACAGATTTTATGAGCTGGTAAACGCCCTGCTTCGCAGGGCTCCGTGCAACGTCTTGATCGGCCGAAAAGCGATGAAAGATAGTTCGGATTCGAGCGGACCTATTTGCTGAATGTCGTACAAATACAATCAATGTCGCTGCTAACCGGCAATCGCCGGAATATCTCCTATTGGAGACTCTATCGTCATGAATGTCATTGTCCTCGGCTGCGGCCGAGTGGGTTCCACTCTCGCCCGCATGATGTATAAGGACGGCCATAATGTGACCGTCGTGGACATGTTGAGCGAATCGTTCCGCCGGCTAGGTCCGAAATTCAAGGGACAGCGCGTGATCGGCAACGGAACGGACCAGGATGTCCTGAAGCGCGCCGGTATCGAAAGCTGCGACGTATTCGTCGCGGTTACGCAAGGCGATAATCGGAACATCATGGCCTCCCAGATCGCCCAGCAGGTGTACGAAGTGCCCAAGGTCATCACACGAATCAACGATCCCATCCGCGCGGATCTCTATCGCTCCCTCGGCATTGAAACCATTTGCGGCACAACGATCTTCTCCGGACTGCTGCGCGACCTCATCGTTACCGGCGTGTGGAACCTGGAGAAGGACTACAATAAGGAATACCTTTCGCTGAACGTTTAGATCGGATCGAAACTGAATGTACATCATCATCGTCGGCGGCGGCAGCGTGGGATATTACCTCGCGGGAGCGCTCGTCAAAGCAAGCCATGAAGTGCTCCTCCTCGAGCGCGACCGCCCGAGCCATAAGCGCCTGGCCGAAGAGCTGGGTGAAATCGTCATGCAGGGAGACGGCTGCGAAGTTCGGATTATGGAGGAGGCCGGCGGAGCTCGCGCGGATGCCGTCGTTGCCGTTACGGGAGACGACGAAGACAACCTCGTCATCTGCCAGATGGCCAAGATGCAGTTCAACGTGCCGAGAACCATCGCCCGAGTGAATAATCCGCGCAACGAGGAGTTGTTTCACCGCCTGGGAATCGACGGTACGGTCAGCGCGACGAAGATCATCTATAACCTCATCGAGCAGGAGATCGAGACCGGCGAGGTCATTCCTCTGGCCGCTCTCAAGCGCGGCAACATCGAGATTGTTGAAGTTGAGATTGGCCCGAAATCTCCCGTGCTCAACCGGAAGATCAGTGAAGTCAATCTCCCGATGGAGGCGCTTATTATCTCGGTTCTGCGTCAAGACCACGGGATGATTCCTGCCGCAAACACCGCCTTCGAGAATGGCGACAGCGTGTTGGCTTTGGTTCATGCCGACCGCGAGCACGAGCTTCGCGAGATATTCGCAGAATCGCAAGGGTAATCAGCCAAAAAACTAACCTTACGGTTGTCAAGTCATCGATTTGGCGTAGGGGCGGCCCTGCGTGGCCGCCCCATCCGTGTTCCTGAAACATGTTGATGAGATAACCCATGCCACTCACCATCGTCGATCATCCTCTGGCCCAACATTACCTCACCCACCTCCGGGATGAGACCACAAGCCCCGCGCTATTTCGTACGCTCACGCGAAAGTTATCGATGTTCTTAGCGATCGAGGCAACGCGCACTCTGCATACCGCCAGAACG
>JBGPOG010000439.1:0-4391 GCA_041487935.1 Chthonomonadia bacterium
AGATTGAGTTTTGGATCTCTCGAGCCATTGGTCGATCTCTTGCAAGAGACTCCGATCGACCTCTTGCTGCCCGCGCTCGTGGGTAAGATCCACAGCGGAACGGAATTGAAGCAGTTGGTTGCGGCCGGGGCGCTGGCAAATGCCCGGACCTTCGGAGGCGAGGACTATGTAGGCTTCCACGCATTCATGGCCTTGATGCCGGCCTGGGAGATGTCCCGTGAGCTGCCGGCCAACCGGCGCGCGCTTCCGATCCTGAAGGTTCTGTACCGCAGCTCGAACCAGATTCAGAAGCAGGGCGGGAAATCGACGGAGGTGCTGAAGCCGCTCAATGCGAGTGGCCAGGGCCCAACCCCGCCGACTGCGGAAACCCTCCGCGCGGCCGTGCGGAAACCGAATCTGGACGAAGCCGAACAGGTTTTCGCGCTCCTCTCGGCCCACTCACCGGAGCAGCTCTATAACGACGTACAGCCGATCATCGAGGACGACACCGACGTTCACCGGGTCGTGCTCGCCTACCGCGCCTGGGCGGCTCTGGGACTTGCGGGACGAGAGCATGCGACGACTCTGCTGCGGCAGACCGTCCGCTACTGCGTCAAGTCCGAGACTGGATATATTAACGGCAAAAGACCGCTGCCCGGCATCCGGCAATGGCTGCCCAAGTTGGTGGACCAATACCACCTGCTGGACAAGCCGTTCGGAAGCCGCAAGGCGGACGATGCGTGGATCGACAAGACGAGCCAGGCCTTGATGAACGCCACTCGGGAACAGGGCGCGGAAATCGTCGCGGCTTCGATTGCGGAGGGCTTCTCGCGCGATTCCATCGGCGAGGCGCTCGCGCTGGCTGCCAATCTGCAGGTTCTGCGCGATCCCGGCCGGACACAGGCATACCCTCTCAAGCCGATCGGCAGCGTTCACGGAGATTCGTACGGGGTCCACGCTTCGGATTCCATGAACGCCTGGCGCAATATCGCCGCAGTTTGCGACCACCGCAACGCTGTCTGCAGCATGATCGTCGCCGGCTCGCATGTTGCGATAGGCGGCATGGGCGCCGAGCGAATGAAGTACAGCTTCGATTCCCACCACGATGCGGTCAACGCGATCCGGCCCGATGCTCTGCTGGCCGAAGCCGACGCTTCCATCCGAGAGCAGAACCAGGGTAAGGCCGCTGCGATCGTACAGAGATACGGGGAGCTGGGGCTCGCGACAAGACCGGTCTTCGACCTGCTCCTTCGGTACGCCACCAGCGAAGACGGCGCGCTCCACGCCGAGAAGTACTACCGGACCGTGTCGGAGGAGTTCGCAAGAACCCGGCCGGCTTTCCGGTGGAGGCAACTGGCGGGTCTGGCCCGCGTTACCGCAAGCGAGTACGGCAAACGCGCGGATGGTTACGAAGAGGCGTGCCGGCTGCTGAAAGTGTAACGTCCATCGAGGCATCACCGGTAAAGCTAACGCATGTAGGGGCAGGTTTGAAACCTGCCCCTACATGCGTCTTCTGCCGCATAAATATATGACCCGCATTTCATTTAAGGATCGATAATCGCCTTAGCAAATTCCTCCGGTTTAATCTTCTTCCCTACCAGGAACGGTCCGAATTCCGCGTACTTTGCGCTGACTTCGTCGAACCGCATTTCGTAGACCAGCTTTTTGATCGCCAGGGGATCGTCCGCGAAGAGCGTGACGCCCCAGTCCCAATCATCCAGGCCCATGCTTCCGGTGATCATCTGCTGAACCTGGTCGTGATACTTGCGGCCGGTTGAGCCATGCTCGCGCATCATTACCCGCCGCTCCTCCATATCCAGGGTAAACCAGTTCATCTGCTCACCGCGCTTCTTATTCATGGGATAGAAGCAGACGTAGCGCTTGTCCGGAATACCCGGCTTGAGCCGGCGCTGCACGAATGGGCTTTGCACCAATGCTTCCATGTCGTCGGTTCCGCCGCGCGCGCTGGCTTCGTAAAGGCTCAACTCCGTGACGGAAAGGTATGAGTATGGCTGCGTGGTGAATTGCGCCAGACGTGACGAATTGAATTGGCGCTCGAGGCCGGCTAACTCGTCGATAGTCGGACGGAGGTGCAGCAGCAGAAGGTCGGCCTTATGCCCAATGATACTAAAGCAGCCGGATGCTCCCGCCCCTGTTTCAGCGACCTTCTCAACGGAACCCAGGAATTCGGCTGCAGAAGCGATAATTCGTTCGCGGTCGGTCGAGGAGTTGAGCGTGGCGAGATCGATCTTGCGGAAATCGTGAAGAGCGTACCATCCTTCCAAAGTACCGGGAACTTCTGCCATGGACCTCTCTTTGCGGCCTGGTTCGGCCTGGATTGGCTCCTACCCATTGTAGCCGGACACCAATCCGATATTTATGCGGAGGAACCAACCTGGCCTTGACGTTTAGAGTCTCTTACCCATCGATCAACTTGTTCAAACGGTTGGCGATCTCGCTTTTCGGCACGGCCCCTACGATCTGGTCTGCCACCTGGCCATTCTTGAAGAACAGCAGCGTAGGAATGGACATGATCCCATAACGCGAGCCGATCTCATGTTCGGCATCGGTATCGACTTTATATACTTTGGCTTTGCCGGCAAACTCTTCCGCCACTGCGTCGACGCTCGGCGCGATCATGCGGCACGGGCCGCACCAAACCGCCCAGAAGTCGACGAGCACCGGCACGTCCGACTGCAGCACTTCCTTCTCGAAATCCGCGGTGGTCACCGCGACGGCGTTGCTCATTGAACCCTCCAGATCGCTGCCTTCGATACTGACAGGCGTGCAATTGTACGCTGCGTTATACTCCATCGAGGGTACACCTGTCAATCCAAGCTCAGCACGAGGATTTACGATGCGACCGGAAGGGGAGTTCCCGCTATTTGACGCGCGCACGGCGATTCCTGCCTCCGCCCAACCGCAGGTTTACGTTCAGCGTTCTGACCGCGATCAGCCAATCAAAATCTTACAACCGCCATTAATCCGGATTCCCTGGAACCGATCAGCGGCTGCAGTATGATTCCGCGCTTCCGCGAGAGCTCCCATCGGGCGACGCCGTAACCCAGGGCGGCGCCGGCGATTACGTCCTGGCCAAAGTGCTTGCCTTCGTCAACCCTGGAGAGAGAGATCAGCGCCGCCCCTGCACACCACAGCGGGGCCGAGCTCGGATGATAGGCGCTCTGCATTGTGGCGATGGCGAACGACAGCGAGGCATGGGCGCTGGGAAACGAGTCATGTCCGCTATGGTCCGGACGGTCTTCGTGTGACAGACCTTTTAGTCCTTCGGTCAGCAGTATTGTGATCCCGGCTGTCTCCAGCGTTCGGAATACTCTCCGTTTGCCCTCCGGCCCCTTGCCGGTTAAGGGCAGAAGCAGTCCCACGGCCAAGTACGCTTCGAAGAACTCGCTCGTGACGTGCCGATTGAAATCCCTGCCCAGCACATCAGCGCGCGAGCCGGTGGACGTGGATCCGATCAGCACGACAACAATGCAGGCAGCGAACATTGTGCGGATATACATTCGTGTCGGGAATCGCGTGTGACGTGGGTTCATTCGCATCGGGTAAGCGTCCTCTCTCGTAAGTGCCGGCTCGCCGACCGCCTATCTGGAATCTCCAGGCCGAATTCGGCGGTCGATCGAAGACTAAGATCGGTACTCGCCTGGCGGGACGGTTTCAGCAAAGCCGGTAATGGATGACGACTTGGTTAGCCACAGTAGTTATAGCACGGGAAATGGACGCTCGTGCGCGGATTAGCGTTCCATTAAGGATGCCTTGCGATTTTGGAGGAATCCCTGCACCGTGCAAGAGCTGATCCCATGAGCGTTTGACGGGACCTACATTTCGATCTGCATCAGCTTGAGAATTGAACGATCGCCTAGCCCTGTGTCTCGTTCGTACGGAACACTATCTACGAAACTTGCGTCTTACACGTCGGACGGCCATTGATTAATGGGCGGGTGTCCTGGGCGCTAAATGGTTCCGTCCAGCGACAGGAGGCGAGCGAAATGAATGCGTTGAAGTGGCCGATATGCGGCATGGTTATCCTCGGTTGGGCGGCCGGTGCAGGAGTGGTATGCGCACAGGGGATCGAAGTCCGAGTGAACGGCGATCCCGTCCGCTTTATGAACGCCGGGCCGCAAGAGTATCGGGGACGCGTTCTTGTCCCGCTTCGCGGCGTTCTCGAGAAGTTGGGCGCCTATGTCGGATGGGATGCGCCCTCCCGAACCGTCATCGCGACGCGCGGCGACCTGAGCCTTCGCCTCCCGATCG
Organism: Chthonomonadia bacterium; assembly: GCA_041487935.1. Classification (GTDB taxonomy): domain Bacteria; phylum Armatimonadota; class Chthonomonadetes; order Chthonomonadales; family CAJBBX01; genus JBGPOG01. The sequence goes on from JBGPOG010000439.1 coordinate 4,252, forward strand.
GCAGCGCATTCGCGGAAATAAACGACCGGCGGGTCACCCTGGACGTTCCCGCGATGACCGTGAACGGCACGACGATGGTCCCGCTGCGCTTCGTCGGCGAGTCGCTTGGCGCCGACGTCCGGTGGGATGCGGGCGCGCGA
>JBGPOG010000440.1:0-4357 GCA_041487935.1 Chthonomonadia bacterium
ACGGTCTTCCTTCAAGACCTCTTGCACCACCTGCGCTTTGAACGCGGCGGAATGAGACTTGCGTGTTCTGGTCATCATGATGATTTGAAGTCTAACTTATTTTCGCCGATTCAATTGTCCAGATTCTTGGGGCCATTATATGCTTTCAGTGAGAAGGGAGTTTCCCTATGCCTCGTCTGCACGTTTATTGGGATGCACGAGGGTCATGAACTCTTTTTCGTTGGAAGTTGTTGAGCTATGTTGTCATAATGACCTCCATTTGATTTGCGAGCTTCCAGTTCCCTATTCGTCATGTAGGTTCAGCGCGTGTGTCGCCCTCACTTGAAGGCAGATCCGCTTTAGGTGACCGTCCGGAAGCCGAGCGGAGTTCCGGCCCCCTAAATGTTCCCGCACTCTGCCGCCTCTCAGCTTTTCCCTAATGTAATTAGACGTGCGAATATGCCATGGGCTCCGGCTACCTTCGTTGCGCTCCTTCTCTCGCCATCTCCTCGACCTCCTCAGGATCGTCCAATCGGATCGATGGGCGCAACCTCGCTTGCCGGTAATCGGGGTCCTTGGGGTCCTTGACCTTGGCAGGGTCGAAGATGCGCGCGTCCACCTTTTCCGCGGAATACGGCGTAAAATCCGGCTTGTCGATGAAGCAGTCTGAAAAGTCGTTCGCCAGTGCGTCGAACATATTGAGCGGAGGAAGTCCGAGGATCTCGTAGAGCGTTCGGTGCATGCTCAAGATAGTCGTATGGCGGTGGGAGACGTAGCCGCGCTTCACCCATGGACTGATGACCAGAAGCACGCTTCGCTGCGCGTCGATGTGGTCCGGCTCGCCACCCGCATCGTCCTGCGTCACGAAAATGGCCATGTTCTTCCAGTAGGGCGTGTGGGAGAGGAATTCCACGATCCGACCGAGCGCCAGATCGTTATCCGCCATCCACGAAGCGCGGTACGGATAACCTTTCTTCGGATCCGGTTTGGTGCCGTGGTCGTTGCAGATGGCGATGTTGATGAAGGAGGGAGGCGTCATTTGACGATGGACGATGGACGATGGACGATTGTTCTTGGCACCCGGAAGAGCGACCGCTCGAACGGCGCTATCCAGCCTAATGAAAGACTTTCTTTCGCCGGAGCGAGCTATCGTCCATCGTCCATCGTCCATCGTCGTTCTTTGCGGTTGAAGATACAGCTTCGAAAAGTCCCTCATAAACTGCTCCGCCCGGTACTGGTCGGGGATGTTCATGTTGAAGATGGGGAATTCGCGGCAGGTGTTGTCGAACAGCACCTTCGGCATTGGCATGTTGATGACTTCGCGCGCGCCGGTTGGCTTTTCGTTTTCATCCTCTTTTACTCCCGCGAACTCAAAGCCTTCGCCGTAGTTGCGGAACCTGATGCCCGACCGGGCCAGGTGTTCCCACATGGAGCCGGCTTCCGGGTAGTCTTCCGGGGCTATCGAGCCGTTCGAGCCGAAAGAGACCAGGCGTCCCGGCGCGCTGCTGTTTGCCTTGAAGTCCCAACCCAGCGTGTATGTCATCTGGCAGAAGTTGTTTGGCTGAACGCCGACGAGCCACCGGTGCCCGACGCCCGATGCTTCCGGCTCCATGTAGAAATTGTCACTAATCGTAAACTGTTTTGCAAGAGCGTTGTGGTTTGTAATCACGGCGGCGTCTTCCAGGGTAGGCTGTCCCGCGTTCTCGATGCGCTGATGGTATCCCCAGCGAAGCAGGGTTGGGTCGTCGTTCGCGCCAGGAATATGGTCGAAGATCGTGTCGTAAGTGTGGTTCTCTTTCGTGATGAAGACCACGTATTTGATCTGCTCCGATGTCTTGCCGGCCGTTATTGGAATGAGCGGAGAAGACATTGCGGGCACGTCGGCTCTGCGGTCCACCATGCCGTTGTTCTCGAGAACGGTAGAGGTCATCCGTTTCAGCTCGCCGGCCTGGGGCGCCGTTATCACACTCAGAACCCCCTTCATTCCCAGAAACGGACTCTGTGGAACTTGCTTACCTGCATTCGGTCCGTTAGCGAATCCTTTAAAGCATATGCACGCCAGGCGCATTCCGTCGGAGGAGAGAGCCAGACGAAACGGATACCAGGCGGTGGGTATATGCCCTAACACTGAGCCCGTCGCGGTATCGAAGACGCCGATCGCGTTGATGCCGGACTCCGCGACGTAAATCCGCTTACCGTCCGGAGTCAACACCATCCCCGCAGGACCAACTCCGCGCAGCTTTTTGGTTAACTGGGATGGTGTGATCCTCTTCCGCCAGACTATCCTCCCCGAGGGAATGTCGATCCGCTCGATCATGTCGTTGTTGCCGTTGGACACATAGAGAGCGTTGCGATGGATGGCCACAAAATTCGGCGCCGAGCCGCCGATCGTTTTGCCGTCTTCGGACGGCGCGCCAACCAACAGGCCAGTCTTGGTCTTGCTTACAACTCGGGGTTTGAGGGGATCGGAAAAATCGACGCCCCAAACCGAGAACGACTCCGGTACATTCGGATCGCCGAGACCAGGTATAGCCCTGCCCTCGACGAAAACGCCATCGCGGGCCTCTTTGCTCGGGAAGCCATAGGGCGGATACGTTAAACCGCGGGGATCGGGTTGTTGGGTAATTGGGTAATTGGGATGCGGGGAATGATCGCCGGAAGCGCGAGCCAAACTTGAAGTTCCCCCTCTATGATTTGAGTGCTGTACGGCTGGAGCTCCGCCTCTCCCCCTTTTCCCTTCTCCCTTTCTGTTCTCTGGCGGCGGTACGGCGGTGTACTCGAACATTCCGACATTCGCGACATATGCTCGTCTTCCCGCAACCGCGAGTGCATAAGGATAGCGGCCGACCCGAATGGATGAGATGACTTTCTTTTGCTGCGTATCAATTACAGCCACCCGGAAGTTTGTCAAATCTGCACAGTAGAGATGCCGGCCATCCGCGCTTAGCTTCAAATCCATCACGAAACTGTCTTCGAACTTCCTTCCACCGACTCTAACGTTGAGCGAAATCACGCTCGCAACCTTGCGGCTGGGTACATCGACGACGAAAACGCCTCCTCGGTCCCCGCTGCTCCAATACAGGGTTGCCCTGTCAGGAGAAAAGGCGGACGCGCCTCCATTCGCGCGCTTGCCGCGAGAACCTTCGCTCGGCGAGATTGGGGATACAGTTTCCACTGTCGGGGAATCGGAAGTCCAATCCGATACGAGCTGGCCCACGCCTTCGCTTGCCACAAATAGCGTTCGTCCGTCCGGGCTCAGCGTAAGGCCGTGGGGCCATCGGGCGACGGGTATGTGGCGTCCCGCAGGGCGAAGGAATCGGCCGTTCGGGAGGATGGTTGTCCCCCTCGGGTCGTGCCGGGCGTATTCGTCAATCGCTGGGGCGTGCAGAAATGGGGTCTGTGAATGGGCGGTTGCGGATGCTGCCATCAGGAATGCGATTGAAAAGCGAGAGAGAATCATCATGTTCCTCCGAAGGGTGCTCGCGACGGGTCTCATCCATGCGATCGTAGCGGTAGTTAGATTCGTCCCGCACTCTTGCTGCTCCTGTGGCGGAATGATGAAATTTCGGTTAAGTTTGTTTTGGTTCTATGGGCTTTTGTGTGGGCACCATATCAGCCGATTGCAAGTGGGGGACCGCGGCGACCGTCATCCCTGTAGGGATCTGTTTTTGAATTTAAAGTTGACATTCGTGTACTAAACGGTGAGGTTTCCTAGGAGCTGCCAACAACTCAGCTCGCGGTTTTCGGCGCCTGGAGCTCCTGAAGGAGCGCAACCTCGCCGGTTGACGATTCCCAATGCTGAATGAAATTCTGCCGGCATCGGGCCATTGGCTTCGTGATGAAGCCGAGATGCCTGGTGCGGAAGTTGCCGGCCTCTTTCACCACCATGTCATGCTGCCAGGAGTCGAACGAGTGGCGGACCAGAGCCGACATTACTCCCGCGCTGCCTTCGCCGCCTTTGCAGTCTACGAGGACGGGCCAGTTGGCTGGATTGGCCACGATATCGATAAACTGCTTGGCCTGTGCGTCTGTCAGCCCCTTCACTCCCGCCCCCAATCTCTGGTATACTATCGCGGCCTGAAAACTACACACCAACGCCAAGGGCGCGCACGGTCCCCTTCATCACGTAGGGGTTGCGCATCCGTTGCAGGCGTTGGGCGGATACAACCAAAGGAGAATCGATTTGTCATCCCTCAGCATGAAGGAGCTCCTCGAAGCGGGAGTTCACTTCGGCCACCAGACGCGCCGCTGGAACCCCAAGATGAAGCGGTACATCTACGGGGGGCGCAACGGGATCTACATCATTGACCTCCACCAGACCCTCAAGCTGTTCGACGAGGCCCAGAACTTCATCAAGGAGTTGGCCGAGAAGGACGGG